>DASUUK010000054.1 GCA_036374135.1 Euzebyales bacterium | reverse complement strand
AAGGTGATGATCGCGCGGGAGCCACAGCTGGAGCTGCGCTACGACCTCTTCCCCCGCAAGGTCACGATGCTGCGGGACCCGCGTGACGTGATCGTCAGCTTCCTGCTGTTCCGGCCGTTCATCCGCGCCGACGTGGCATGGGAGCGGGTCGAACCGTTCGTGGAGGCGGTGCGCGCGAAGGAACGGGACCCGGCGTCCACCTCCGTGCGCGCCCTGCACGAGCTGGCCGACGACCTGGGTCTGGCGTCGTACCGACTCGAGCGGGTCGTCGAGTTCATGGCGTGGCAGGAGGCGCTGGTCGACCGCCACGACATCTTCACGGTGCGCTACGCCGACTACGTGGCCGGGCGACTGGATCCACTCAGCGCCTACCTCGGCGTCGATGTGGAGCGGTCCGCGCCCTCGTCACCGTGGCTCGACCACATCATGCGGTCCGGAGCGACCGGTGACTGGCGTCACTGGTTCACGCCGGAGGACATCGACGTCTACCGGCCGTTGGTGGCCCGCTACATGGAGCGGTTCGGCTACGACGACGACTGGTCGCTGGCTGCCGAGCCCGTCATCGCGTCGGAGACGGCGTCGGGGTACGTCGAGGGCAAGTACCACCGGCGACAGCAGCAGCGTCGGCGGCGCGGTCTGATGTCGGACGCCGACACGACGGCACAGCGCGAGCACGTCGAGCACCTCGCGGCCGACGGCCATTCGCAGTCCATGTACCGGCTCGCCGAGGCCTCCGCCTCCAGCGCCGGCGATCCTGCGCGCGCGTTCCGCATGGCTCACCGCGCCGCCGTGCAGGGTCACAAGCCGGCGATGCGGTTGCTCGCAGAGCTGTACCGTCGCGGCGCGGGCGTCGAGGTCGACGAGCGTGCGGCGGCGTTCTGGGCGGCGGAGGGGGATGGCCGACAGCCACAGCCCACGGGCGGCCTGCGCCGCCTGCTCAGCCGCCGCTGACGCGCCCGCCGCGGCCACATCGGACAGCGGATCAGGTCGCGCTGCCAGCCATCCGCGGCGACCAGCTGGCGTGCACCCGTGCACCGCCCGCGCGCTTGGCCCGGTACAGCGCGTCGTCGGCCTCGCGGTACAGCTCGTCGCCCGTGCGCGCACCCCATGCGACCCCCACGCTGACGGCGATCCACAGGCCGTCACGCAGCTGTTGCCACGGCTCGGACCGCACGCGGTCGCGTACCTCGTGGGCCCGCCGCAGCGCCACGTCGCGGTCCGCCGCGTCGAGCACGAGCACGAACTCGTCGCCGCCGAGCCGTGCCGCGAGATCGCCGGGGCGGATGCAGTCCAGCAGGATCCGCCCGACGCGGTGCAGCACCCGGTCCCCGGTGTCGTGCCCGAACCGATCGTTGACCGGCTTGAACCGGTCGATGTCGACCACGATCATCGTCAATGCCGGCGTGACCGTCGTCAGACGCGACTCGAGTGCTCTGCGGTTCGCCAGGCCCGTGAGCGAATCGGTCAGTGACTCGCGGGCGTAGCGGTCCCGTTCCGCGCGCAGGCGACCGGTCTGCAGGCGCACTCTGACCGAACGCACCAGCGCGTCCCGCGCCGTCTCGCGCGCCGCGACGAGCGCGGCGTGGTAGCGCACGGCGGCCATCCTCGCATCCGCGCTCGCGCCGCGGTTGCGCAACCGCACCTGCGCCCACAGCGCGAAGGACTGCCAGGTGGGTTCCGTGGCGTCGGCGACGGCGGCGGCTCCTGCGTCGACGAGCGCGGCGGCCTCGTCGAACCGGCCGTGCTCGATGTGGTGCCAGCCGAGCACGCAACGCAGCAGCCCGCCGATCTCTTCGTGCTCCAGACCGGTGCCCGACCAGGTCTCGACCAGTCGCTCGACGTCGTCAGCCCTGTCATGGGCGGCCAACGTACGGCACGCCGCCGTATAGGCCTCGAGGTCGGCGCGCCACTCGGCGGGAACCGCGGCGTGGACCGGCTGCGCCGCGAGCTGCGTAGCACGGTGGCCGAGCCGCTCGATCTGGTTCGCATCGCCCGACTCGCGCGCCTGCAGCAGCTCGCAGGTCGTCGCCAGGCGGCGGTTGTAGTACAGCGACCCGACGAGAGCGCGCGGGCGGTCCGCGTCGGACGTGAGCTGTTCGACCTCGTCATGCAGCTCCGCGGTCAGTTCCCACAGCTGCAGCTCGTGGACCACACCGGCGATCTCGTGCAACGTGAACGCCCGGTCCTCAGTCTGACCGATGCGGTCGGCGATCTCGTAGGCGCTCAGCACGTCGTCGACGCCGTGGCTCGTGTGCGCGCCGGACGTCGACAGGAACCCGCGCGCACACCGCGCGAGTGCCATCGGCAGCGGCTCGTCGCTCCGATCGGCCCACGCCACGAACGACTCGGCGTGCTCGAGCGTCGACGGCGCGTTCGGCGCCCGCCAGCACAGGACGGTGGCGATCACATACTCGGCGAGTGCGTGCACGTCGGTCCACCCCGCGCGGCGGGCGTCGCCGACCAGCGCGCGGGCGCCGCGCAGGACATCGGTGCCCGCGACCTGCGCATCCACCAGCAGCTCGAACGCATCCTCGCGGGCAGACCGATGCTCCTGGAGCGCCACGCCTCCGGTCCCATCCGCGTCTCTAGCCGCGACGTCCGAGATCCTGGACCACCTGTGTCCGTGCGAGGATCCACAGTGTCGCCGTGATGATCACGTCGGTACAAGTCGGCCGTCGGCCCGGCCGGTGACGCGTGCCACTGGTGCCGCTGCGTGCCGGCGCTGTCGCCGGTCGTGGCCGCGGGTCGACGTGCCGGCCCGGCCGATGTTTGAATGACCAGATGGGACGCGGGATGTTCGCCGATGATGTCGAGGCGGTCGTGCGCTCGCTGCCGCCCGGGCAGGTCGTCACCTACGGTGAGGTGGCCGCCGAGGCCGGCCGTCCCGGTGCGGCGCGGGCAGTCGGCACCGTGCTCCGTGCCAGCCGCGGCGTCCCGTGGTGGCGCGTCGTCGCCGCCAGCGGCCGGGTGAACCCGTCGGCGGTGGCCGAGGCGACCCAGCGGCTGCGGGCCGAGGGCGTCGAGGTACGTGACGGGCGGGTCGTGCGCCGCTGATCCGCGCACCGCGCCCCGCGGCGCAGGGCGTGCGGGCGCCGGCAGTCCGTCGTTGTCCCAGGCGTGTGGTTGCCTACGATCATCCGATCCGGGTCAGAACGGACCGAACGATCCCAATCGCCCGGGGTGTGCGTCCTCGACGACCGGTGCCAGGCACCGCCGGGTGCTCAGCGGCGCGGAACGACGATCCCGAGACCGGTGATGCGGGCCGTCGGTGATGCGCCTCCACGCGCCCGAGTCCCGCAGCGCGTCGCTTGCAGCGCGGGGTCGGCGACCCACTCGAGTGGGCATCACCGTCGGCGTGTGATCGGCGGCGCCCCGTCGCGGGCCGCGACGGGGGCCGTCAGCGGTCTCACTCGCTGCTCAGCACGCCGAGCGGCGGGGCCACGGACGTCGGTGATCTGCGGCCGCGATGTCAGACCTGCTCGATGGCCTCGAGCAGTGCTCGCATCCACGGGCCGAGGTCGGCCGGGGTGCGCGCCGAGATGAGGTTCCGGTCGACCACGGTCGCCTCGTCGACCCAGTCCACGCCCGCGTTGACCATGTCGTCGCGGATCGCGCCGACGCTGGTGGCCCGGCGACCCTTGAGGATGCCCGCCGAGATCGGCACCCAGCCGGCGTGGCAGATGAAGGCGATGGGCCTGCCGTCCTCGTCGAACGTGCGCAGCAGGTCCAGCACGTGCTCGTCCCTGCGCAGCTTGTCAGGCGCGAAGCCGCCGGGCACGACCAGCGCGTCGTAGTCGGACGCGGACGTGTCCTCGATCGCCATGTCGACGGCCACCGGTCCGTGACCCTTCTTGCCGGTGACCTCGGCGGCCTCCGCGCTGGCGAGCGTGACGTCGACGTGCTCCTCGCGCAGGCGGTACAGCGGGTACAGCAGTTCCATGTCCTCGAACAGATCGGCGGCGAGGATCAGTACGCGGGCGTCGGACAGTGCGGGCATGATGCGCTCCTGGATCCGGGTGCGTTGATGGGTGGTGCCGTCATCGTTCCCGTCCCGTGCGGGACATACGCAGACGGCGCCGGGCCGCCGGGCGTGCCCCGTCCGTGCCCGGCGGGTGGTCAGCCGTCACCTGGCCGTGTCCCCGATCCCGGCGCAGAGGGGTCGGCGCCGTGGCGCGTGCTCGCAGCGGGGACGTGCTCCGCGGCGTCGGACCGGATCGTGGTCGCGTGCCGGCCGTACGCGTCCGCGGCGGGTCGTGCGCTCGCGCCGTGCGCCAGGATGCTGAGCAGCACCGTCCAGGTGACGATCTGGATGATCGCGTCCTGCGTGGGCAGATCGGCCTCCTCGAGGATGAGGACCGAGAACAGGATCGACGCGAGTCCGCGGGGCCCGAACCACCCGATGAACGCCTTGCTCGTCACGGTCAGACCGGTCCCGGCGAGCGCGACCGCGGTCGGGACCACGCGCACGATCGTCAGGCTGAGCACGGCGTACACGGCCGTCTGGGGTTGCGGTGCGTCGGCCAGTGCGGGCCCCGCCAACGCGGCACCGAAGACCAGGAACGTGAGCAGGGTCAGCAACTGGCCCTCGTCCTCGGCGAAGTCGGCGGCCCCTTGACACTGCTCGCGCGCGACCTGGCCGAACGTGACACCGGCGACGAATGCAGCGATGAAGCCGTTGCCGCCCACGAGGTCCGCCACGGCGAAGCTGCAGACGGCGACGGCGAACACTGACAGCTGCCTGAACACCCCGTCCATCCATTCGCTCCGGGCGGCGCGGTCGATCACGATGCCGCCGACCAGCCCCACCGCCACGCCGGTGAGGACGCCGAAGCCCAGCTGCGATGCGACGAACGTTGCGATGCTGCGGCCGCTGACGGCCATGGTCTCCTCGGCGGCAAGTCCGAGGAACAGCATGACGAGCGGTAGCACGATGCCGTCGTTGAGACCGCTCTCGACCGACAGCGTCTGACGGATGCGCTCGGGCACCCGCGGGTTCGTGACGACCGCCTGACCGAGCGCGGCGTCGGTGGGTGCCAGGATCGCGGCGAGCAGTGCCGCCTCCCAGAGTTGCATGTCGAACACCAGCAGCGCCGCGCCGGTTCCGAGTACCACGGTCAGCGGCAGCCCGATCGTGAGCAGGCGGGCGGGCAGTTGGATCTCCCGGACGAGTGCGCGGACGTCGATCGCGATCGCGTCGACGAACAGCACGAGGACGAGCGTCGCCTCGGCGAGGATGCGCACACCTTCCTCTTCGAGCCCCAGGTCGAGCACCTCGAGACCGCCGTCACCGAGCAGCAGTCCTGCGGCGACGAACGCCATGGGGCCGGTGACGACGGTCGTCGTGAGACGGCGTGACACCGTGCCGTAGGCGACGACGAGCGCGGCGGCGATCGCGACGGACTGCATGGCGACTCCGGTTCTGCGTGCACTGGCACTGGACGGGCGATGCGGCGTCGAGCGGCACGCGTCATGGGACGTCGTCGGTCAACGTACAGGCGGACGGGTCCTGTCAGGCCGGCAACCGCCGGGCCCGGACGGTGCGCGCGCATGCCCGCCGCCCGTCGACCGGTCACCGGTCGGGTGCTGGCTGACCCGGTCGCCGGTGTTCTGACGGATCCGGGTCCTCGTCGCGCGTCGGCGGGTTCCAGGTCGAGCCGGTCGTCTCGGCGATCGCCGTCATCATGCGGTCGATGTCCCGCTCGACGTCGCCGGTCATGGTCAACACCGGTCCCCAACGCAGCAGGATGCCCGGGCGGCGCCACGGACGCCACGTCGCGAGGCCGGGTCCCGGGTGTCGCTCGTGGACCACGCCGAGCACCTGCAGAGGCACGCCTGCCATCGCCGCCATGCGCACCGCGCCGGTCCGGGGGTAGCGCAGGTTCGGTTCGGGCTGCCATCCCCCCTCCGGTGCGATCCAGACGCGCCCGCCTGCGCGGACGTGCTCGAGTCCATGGACGAACGCGGGGCGGTGCGGGCGCGGGGGATGGCACTCGGCGGTCGTGATGATGCAGTCGGCCACCCACATGCCGGACCGCAGCAGCGGGACCCGGTGCCACCGGGCGACAGGTCGCATCCGGGGGTCGACGACCAGCACGACGAGCCCGTCGACCACATGCGGGTGGTTGGAGACGATGACCGCGGGTCCCTCGCGGCGGCGGCCTTCGGTCCGCAGCCGGAAACCGGTGCGCAACCCCAGCCACAGGATGACCCGCAGAGGTGTCCGCACGAGGCGGACGAGCGCGGGCCGGGCGCGTGGCAGGATCGTCAGGGCGTCCCGCAACGTCGCCACCCGAGCCGCGGTCGTCTCCGCGTCACCGGTCGCCCAGTCGCTCATCCACCACCGTTCGGTCGGGCACCAACGCCGCGCCAGGATACGCCGAACACGTCGACGGGCGCCCGTGACCCACCCGGCAACAGATCACGTCGCGCACACGGCCGACCACCCTGCGCATTGCTGGCCCGCCCTTCCTGCGCACGATTGGTCGGGTGTGGTGACGAGGGCCTTGACGGCGTTCCGTCCAGCGTCGACGCTGCAGGGTGTGGGGCGGCCGGTGGCGCCCCACGTCTTGCGTCTGCGGAGGTGGAGCGCATGCAGGTACCCGCACCATTCCAGTACGAGCGGGCCAGGGACGTCGATCACGCGCTCGACCTGCTCGGCCGGTACGGCGACGAGGCGCAGATCATCGCGGGCGGGCACAGCCTGTTGCCGATGATGAAACTGCGTCTGGTCAGGCCCGATGTCCTGGTCGACATCAACGACTGCGGTGACCTGGCCTACGTCATCGAGGACGGCGACACGTTGCGGCTGGGTGCGTTGACCCGTCACGCGGCGTTGCTGTCGTCGGACACGGTCGCGCGCCTGGCACCGATGATCACCGACGCCGAGAAGGTCATCGCCGACCCGGTCGTGCGCAACCGCGGCACGATCGGCGGCTCCCTGTGCCAGGCCGACCCGGGCGAGGACCTGTCGACGGTGTGCAACGCGTGGTCGGCCGAGTTGGTCATCCGCGGCCCGGACGGCGAACGCACGCTGACCATGCCCGAGTTCCACCGTGGGCCCTACGAGACAGCCGTCGAGCCGCACGAGATCCTGACCGAGATCAGGCTCCCCATCCGTCCGGGAGCCGGCTCCGCCTACGAGAAGGTCGAACGCCGCGTGGGCGACTGGGCGATCGCCGCGGCCGGCGTGGTCGTCTGGATGAACGACGGGGTCATCGACGACGTCGGCATCGGTTTGACGGCGGTCGGCATCGACGGCGGTGTGGCCACACGCGCCCAGGACGTCGTGCGGGGCCGCGAACCCGACGAGGACCTGTACGCCGAGGCCGGCAAGCTGGCCGCCGAGGACTGCGAGCCGGTGGCGGACCAGCGCGGGTCCGAAGCGTACAAGCGGCACCTCGCCGGAGAACTGACGACCCGCGCGCTGCGCCGCGCTGTCGACCGTTCCCAGGGCCGTTAGGAACGAAGGCGAGCTGGCGAGCTGGGACCAAGAAGGAGGATCGCGATGGACGTGACACTGACCGTGAACGACGTCGAGTACCAGCGCGACGTCGAGCCACGCATGCTGCTGGTCCACTTCCTGCGCGACGAGCTGGGGTTGACCGGCACGCACTGGGGATGCGACACGAGCAACTGCGGCACCTGCGTCGTGCTGATCGACGGCGAACCTGTCAAGAGCTGCACGACGCTCGCGGCGATGACCGTCGGCCATGAGGTGCGCACAGTCGAGGGCCTCGAGCAGAACGGCGAGCTCGATCCCGTCCAGCAGGGCTTCATGGAGTGCCACGGCCTGCAGTGCGGCTTCTGCACCCCGGGGATGATGTTGACGGCCCGGGCGTTGCTCGACGACAACCCCCACCCATCGACCGACGAGATCCGCGAGGCGATCAGCGGACAGCTGTGCCGTTGCACGGGCTACGCGACGATCGTCCGCTCGATCCGCTGGGCAGCCGAACACGGCGGGGCCAACGGTCATCGCGCCGATGGTGCGCCCGTCGCGACAGAGGCCGGGGAGGGCCAGGAGGTGGCATCGTGACGACCGCACCCGAACAGGACCGCCCCATCGGCTTCGGCCGGCTCAAGCGCAAGGAGGATCCGCGCTTCATCCGCGGTCAGGGGACCTACGTCGACGACATCGTGCTGCCCGACATGCTGCACGGCGCTGTCCTGCGCTCGCCCGTCGCCCATGCGCGCATCGCGTCGATCGACACCAGCGCGGCCGTCGAGCACCCGGGCGTGCACGCGGTCATCACGGGCGCCGACCTCGAGCCGCTCAACCTGGCGTGGATGCCCACGCTGTCGTCGGACACGCAGTCGGTGCTGGTGACCGACAAGGTGCGCTTCCAGGGGCAGGAGGTCGCGTTCGTCGTCGCCGACGACCGTTACACCGCCCGGGATGCGCTCGAGCTCATCGACGTCGAGTACGACATCCTCGACGCGGTCATCGACCCGCACCATGCGCTGGACGACGACGCACCCGTCATCCGCGACGATCTCGAGGGCAGGACCGACAACCACATCTTCGACTGGGAGGCTGGCGACACCGACGAGTGCGACCGGGTGTTCGCCAGCGCCGACGTGGTGGTCAGCCAGGACATGGTCTACCCGCGGGTGCATCCGGCGCCGCTGGAGACCTGCGGGGCTGTCGCCGACTACGACCAAGTCAGCGGCAAGCTCACGCTGTACGAGACCACCCAGGCGCCACACGCGCACCGCACGCTGTACGCGCTGGTTGCCGGCATCCCGGAGCACAAGATCCGGGTGATCTCACCGGACGTGGGCGGTGGCTTCGGCGGCAAGGTCGGGATCTACCCGGGCTACGTGTGCGCCATCGTCGCCTCGATCGTCACGGGGCGTCCGGTCAAGTGGGTCGAGGATCGCTCCGAGAACCTCATGTCCACCGCGTTCGCGCGGGACTACCACATGACCGGCGAGATCGCCGCCACGAGCGACGGGACGATCCTGGCGGTCCGCACGAACGTGCTGGCCGACCACGGCGCGCACAACGGCACCGCCCAGCCGACCAAGTATCCCGCCGGGTTCTTCCACGTGTTCACCGGCAGCTACGACCTCCAGGCGGCGCACTGCAAGGTCACCGGGGTCTACACCAACAAGGCGCCGGGCGGAGTGGCGTACGCCTGCTCGTTCCGTGTGACCGAGGCGGTGTACCTGGTCGAGCGCATGGTCGACCGGCTGGCGGTCGAGCTCGGCATGGACCCGGCCGAGCTGCGCATGCGCAACCTGATCCAACCCGACCAGTTCCCCTACACCACCAAGACGGGGTGGGAGTACGACTCCGGGGACTACCCCGCGACGCTGCGCAAGGCGCTCGACGTCGCCGGGTACGACGAGCTGCGTCGCGAGCAGGCGGAGCGGCGTGAGCGCGGCGAGCTCATGGGCATCGGCGTCGGGTTCTTCACCGAGGCGGTCGGCGCCGGCCCGCGGCGTCACATGGACATCCTGGGGCTCGGCATGGCCGACAGCTCGGAGGTCCGCGTGCACCCGACCGGCAAGGCCGTGGTGCGGCTGTCCGTGCAGACGCAGGGGCAGGGCCACGAGACCACGTTCGCCCAGATCGTGGCCGAGGAGCTGGGCATCCCGCCGGAGGACATCGACGTCGTACACGGCGACACGGACCAGACGCCGTTCGGACTGGGGACGTATGGCAGCCGTTCGACGCCGGTCAGCGGCGCCGCGGTCGCGATCACGTCCCGCAAGGTCCGTGACAAGGCACGCGTGATCGCCGCCGGCATGCTGGAGGTCAGTCCCGACGACCTCGAGTGGGACAAGGGCCGCTTCACCGTCAGGGGCGATCCCGACAGCGCCAAGACGATTGCCGAGATCGCGATGGCGGCCCACGGTGCGGTGGACCTGCCGGACGGCGTCGAGGGATCGCTCGAGGCGATGACGACCTACAACCCGCCGAACCTGACGTATCCCCACGGCGCGTACATCTGTGTGGTGGACATCGACCCGAGCACCGGTGAGACCACGGTGCGCCGGTTCGTGGCCGTGGACGACTGTGGCACCCGCATCAACCCGATGATCATCGAGGGGCAGGTCCATGGCGGGCTCGCCGACGGCGTCGGCATGGCGCTGATGGAGATCATCGACTTCGACGAGTTCGGCAACTGCCTCGGCGGCTCGTTCATGGACTACCTGATGCCGACCGCGATGGACGTGCCGGACTGGGAGACCGACTACACCGTCACCCCGAGCCCACACCACCCGATCGGTGCCAAAGGCGTGGGCGAGTCGGCGACGGTCGGTTCACCGCCGGTCATCATGAACGCGATCGTCGACGCGCTGTCGGTGTACGGCATCACCCACATCGACATGCCGGCGACCCCGTCGAAGGTCTGGGAGGCGATCCAGACCGCGCGGTCGGACGAGGGGGCCGGTGCCACGCACGACGGTGGAGCCTGAGATGGGCCGCATCGCGGTCGCCGAGCGCTCGGCCGAACTGGTCGACGCGGGGGTGCCACACGTGCGGGCGACTGTCGTGCGCGCCGAGCACCCGACCAGCGTGCACGCCGGTGACAGCGCCCTCGTGCACGCCGACGGCACGATCGAGGGCTTCGTCGGCGGGACCTGCGCCGAGGCGTCCGTGCAGACCCACGCCCGCGCGGCACTCGAGGCCGGCGAGCCGCTGCTGCTGCGGATCCTGCCGGAAGGCGGTGACGCAACGGCGGTCGGCGCGTCCGACGAGGGAGCGATCACCGTCGCCAACCCGTGCCTGTCCGGTGGTGCGCTCGAGATCTTCCTCGAGCCGCTCGCGCCACCGGCCCGTGTCCTGGTCGTCGGCGACACCCCGATCGCCCACGCGCTCGTCGACCTGTCCACGCCGCTCGGGTTCGACGCGGCCACCATCGACGATGCAACGCTCGTCGACGCGGACCTCGCTGCGGTCGTCGTCGCCTCGCACGGCCGCGGCGAGGAGCAGGCGCTGACCGCCGCGCTCGCTGCCGAGGTGCCCTACGTCGCGCTGGTCGCCGGCCGTCGCCGGGGCGGCGCCGTCCTGGCGTCACTGGATGTGCCCGACGACGTCAGGGCGCGCGTGTCGATGCCGGCGGGTCTGGACATCGGCGCGCGCACCGCGCCGGAGATCGCGCTGTCGATCCTGGCCGAGCTCGTGGAGTCCCGGCGGTCGCGTGGCCACGGGGAACCTGTCGCCGTGGTCGAGAAGTCCGCCACGGACGACGGATCCGCGGCGGACCACACGCCGACGGCCCCGGGCACGGCCGTCGATCCCGTCTGCGGCATGACCGTGCTGATGACCGACGACGCGATCACCGCGAACGTCGACGGCGAGACGGCATGGTTCTGCTGTGCCGGCTGCCGGGCCCGCTGGGTCGCCACGCGCTGACAGGTCGACCGCGACCGCCGGTGCCGGTGGCCGTGCCTGCCGGGTGCGGCGTCGGGGGTCGCGTGTGGCGTCCCGGCGTCGGGTCAGGTCAGGCGCCGAAGACATGGTCGAGCTCGGCGGGCGGCGCGACCTCGAGCTGCTCGTAGGTGCAGTCCTCCGGCGGCTTGTCGGGGCGCCACCGTACGAACTTGGCCGGATGGCGCAGGCGACCGTCTGTCAGCTGGTTGAAGCCGACCTCGGCGACCCGCGCGATGCGCAGCGGCACCCACCCTGAGTCGCGTTGGCCCGACCACCGCGACGGTGCGCCCGGGAGCCGCTGGGACTCGTGGGCGGCCTCGTCGGACCACGCGGCCCACGGGTGCTCGGACAGGTCGTCGAGCCGCAGGTCGGCCAGTTCGTCGACCAGTTCCACCCTGCGCCTGGCCGAGAACGACGATGCCACGCCGATGTGCTGCAGGTGCCCGTCACGCCAGAGCCCGAGCAACATCGATCCGACGCCGTCGCCGCTCTTGTGCCAGCGCATGCCGGCAACGACCACGTCGGCGGTGCGCTGGTGCTTCAGCTTCCGCTGGGCGCGCGCGCCCTCGATGTAGGGGTCCTCGACCGGCTTGGCGATGATGCCGTCGACGCCGGCCCCCTCGAAGCGCTCGAACCAGTCGGCGGCGAGCTCGTGGTCGCGGGTCGCGGGCGTCAGGTGCAGCGGCGGGGTGGCGTCGGCCAGCACCTGTTCGAGACGCTCGCGCCGTTCGCCGAACGGCGTGGCGCGCAGATCCTCGTCGCCGAGGGCCAGCAGGTCGAACGCGACGAACCGCGCCGGCGTCGCCTCGGCCAGCATGGAGACGCGGGACTCGGCGGGATGGATGCGCTGGCCGAGCAGGTCGAAGCTCAGCCCATCACCGTCGGGCACCACGAGCTCGCCGTCGAGGACGATCCGGTCCGGCAGCTGTGCGCGGAGCGGGTCCGCAAGCTCAGGGAAGTAGCGGTTGAACGGTCGACCGTGGCGTGACCACAGCTCGACCTCGTCGCCGTCACGGAAGACCAGGCAGCGGAAGCCGTCCCACTTCGGCTCGAAGATCCATCCGTCGTCGGTCGGCAGCTTCGCCGCGTTCCTGGCCAGCATCGGCGAGATCGGGGGCATCACCGGCAGCTGCATGGTGGTCGTCGCTCCATGATCGTCGCGCATCGCGTCCGGATGGTCGGCAGGCCCGTCGCGGCGTCCGGGCACGGGACGCATGCTAGTCCGGACGTCCACCCGGCGGCGCCAGCGGCGCGGCGCCGGCGGGTCCGCACGTGGCACGCACCGGCGCGGCCGAGCGGTGTGCCGTCGTCGCGCGACGCCCACAGGGATCCGGGCGACCGCCGCGAGGTACGGCGGCCTGCACGCGCCAGTCGGTGTGACACGAGCGGGGAGCCTATCGGGTGTCGGGCTCCGTGAGCGCCGCCAGCAGGGCACGGCCGGCCCGGTCGACCGTCGTTGCGTCGGCAGCATCCGTCGGCGCGCACCGGACCGTGGTCACGTCGGCGTCGAACACGGCGGCCAGCAGCGCGGTCGTCGTCGCCCGCCGTTGGCCCACGCGCTCGTCCTGCGCGTAGGCGTCCGCACCCGGTTCCGCGGCGCCGAAGTCGTCTGCGACCGCCAGGCGGCAGACGGGCCCCACCGTGCGTGCCACGATCTCCCAGAAGTGGCGATCCTGCTTGTGATGCCCCAGATCGGCGGAGTTGGCGACCAGCGTGGTGGTGCCGCCGTCGTCGTGGGCGGTCGCGGCGATCGACGACGCGGTCACGCCGGCCGCGGAGAGCTCGTCGACGATGCGGTCGGTCGCCTCCGCGTAGTGGTCGGTCGCGACCACCACGCGCACGTCGGTGAGCGCGTCGAGCTGTCGCAGCCAGCGGTGCCAGGGGTGCGCGATCGCCGATGCCGTCAGGTACCGGTCGGCGAACCGTCGGACCGCCCGGGCGATGGCCACCCGGTCGACGCCGTCGCCGCGCCGACCCAGGTGTGCGGCCGCGGCGTCCGTCAGGACGGTCACGTAGCCGATCCGGGATGTGCTTCCGCGCTCCCACGTGGGGTTCACGAGCACGTGCCAGAAGTCCGCCGGATCGGCGAACCCGAGCGCCGCGAGGCCGCTGCGTCGCAGCTCGGCGGCGATCCGGTCGTCGGCGGCGAACCCGGCGGCGCCAGGGCTCAAAGTGCCCGAGAAGTCGAGCACCGCCAACGCCACGGACGTCGTCACGGCCCCCAGCGCTCCATGCGGTACGCACTGTCCCAGAACATCCACTCGAGACGGCTCGATGTCACGTAGGCGTCCCGCATGCGTGTGCGGGACGCCTCACTGGCATCCGCAGCGACGTCGTCGGTGATCGCGATCGCGCGGTCGACCGACGCGGAGAAGTCGTCGCCTGCGTAGGTGTCGATCCACCGCCGGTAGGGGTTGTCGGCCGCCGCCGCGGCGTGGATCGCGTTGCCGACCTCGCGGTAGATCCAGAAGCATGGCAGGAGGCCGGCGACGGCCTCCTCGACGCCGCGGTGTGACGCCGTGGCCAGCAGGAAGTTGGTGTAGAAGGCGCAGGTCGGTGACTGGTCGATGCCCTCGGGCACGCCGAGCTCGGCGAAGTACGACGCGTGCAGCGCCTGCTCGACGACCATGGCGCCCTCGGCGAAGCGCAGGAAGTCGAGCACGTGCGCGGAGGTGCCGGCGCGTGCGCCGGTGACGGCCAGCGCCCGCGCGAAGTCCGCGAGGTACAGCGAGTCCTGGAAGATGTAGAACCTGAACCGGTCGCGCTCCAGCGTGCCGCGGGCGAGCTCGACGTTGAACGGCAGCGCGACGATGGCGTCGTAGATCGGCGCGGCCGCCGTCCACAGCTCGGTCGTGAACGACCGTGGTGATGTCAGCACGTGCGCCACAGCCGCGCGAAGTGGTGCACCGGCCCGGTGCCGTTGCCCAGCCGACGGTCGGCGCCGGCGGCCAGCGCGTCGGTCAGGTACGACTTGCCGCCGTCGATCGCCCCCTCGAGCGTCGCGCCCCGCGCCAGCAGCGCGGCGATGGCCGACGACAGCGTGCAGCCGGTGCCGTGCGTGTTGGCGGTCTCGATCCGCGGTGCGTCGAGGCGGCGCGTCTCGTCGGAGGTGGAGTCGTAGCTGACGTCGACGCTGCGGTCGCTTTCGAGGTGGCCACCCTTGACGAGCACCGTCGTCGGGCCGAGCGCACCCAGCTCGCGCGCGGCGTGCTCCATGTCGGCGACCGTCGCGACGTCGCCGCCGCCCAGCAGGGCCGAGGCTTCGGGCAGGTTCGGCGTGACCACGGTCGCCAGTGGCAGCAGCAGTTCCCGCATGGCCGCCACCGCGTCGTCGGCGAGCAACCTGGCGCCGCTGGCCGCGACCATGACGGGGTCGAGCACGACCGGGCCGGTGTCGTGGCGCCGCAGGCCGTCGGCGACCACCTCGATCACCGGCGCTGACGCCGCCATGCCGATCTTGGTGGCGTCGGTGCCGATGTCGTCGAGCACGGCATCGAGCTGCGCGGTCACGAACGCGGGCGGCACCGGTTCGACGGCGGTCACGGCCACGGTGTTCTGTGCCGTCAACGCGGTCAGCACCGACGTGCCGTAGCAGCCCAGCGCCGAGAAGGTCTTGAGGTCGGCCTGGACGCCGGCGCCGCCGCCGCTGTCGGAGCCGGCGATCGTCAGGGCGCGGTGGTAGCGGCTCACCGTGGCCCGCCAACGCGTCGTGCCGCCTCGGAGAACCGTGTGACCAGTTCCGCGGCCGCCGCCCGCGGATCGACGGCCGCGCAGACGGCCGACACGACCGCGACCGCGTCGGCGCCCGCGGCGGCGACGTCGGCCACCGTGTCACGGTCGATCCCGCCGATGGCGACGATGGTGTGGTGCGACTGCCGGCGCACGCGGGCCAGACCGTCGAGCCCCCACGCGTCCAGCGTGTCGGGCTTGGTCGGCGTGTCGAAGACGGGGCTGACCCCGAGGTAGTCGACGGCGAGGTCCTCTGCGCGCTCGACGTCGGCGGGCGACTCGACCGACAGCCCGACGATCGCCTCGGGCCCGAGCAGCGCGCGTGCGGTCACGGGATCCATATCGTCCCTGCCGACGTGCACGCCGTCCGCGCCGACCGCGAGTGCGACGTCGACACGGTCGTTGATCACCAGCGGGACGCCGCGGGGCGCGAGCACGGCGCGCAGGCGCTCGCCGATCTCGACGAGCTGACGTGTCGTCGCCCGCTTGTCGCGCAGCTGGACACACGTCGCGCCGCCGTCGACCGCGGCCATGACGACATCGACGAGGTCGCGGTCGCCGATCAGGTCGGGATCGGTGACCAGGTACAGGCCGCGCACGATCAGTCGCCGACCCGCAGGTGCGTGCCGATCCGGGTGCCGTCGAGGTCGTGGAGGCGGTCCAGCAGGTGCAACTGCAGCGTGCCGGGACCGTGTGCCTCAGCCGCGGCCAGCTCACCCACGATGCCGCTGACGGCCGTGGCATGCGCCGCGGCGAGCATCGGGTCAGGCTGGACGGCTGCGAACGCCCCGCACAGTGCGGAGGCGGTGCACCCGAGGCCGGTCACCCGCGCCATCAACGGGTGGCCGTTGCCGATGACCACCGTGCCGGCGGCGGACACCACGAGATCCGTCGCTCCGGTCACGACCACGACCGCGCCGGTCCTGGTCGACGAGCGCCGCGGCGGCATCGGCCGCCAGCGCGGCCATGTCGGCCACCTCCTCGACCGCGTGGGCCATGACCGGGGAGGCGCCGATCGCGAGCAACGCGTTCGCGGTGCTGTTCATCACGACGTAGTTGGTGATGTTGTGCACCAGTGGTCGCTGCTGACGGACGGCGCGGACGTCGGCCCAGACGCCATCGGCGGTGATCCTGGTCGACGTGGTGGGCGTCATCACATGCTCCCTACGCTGGCATTATCCAGATCAGGTCTGCGGGTCGAGGCATCGTGCTGCCTCCTCTCAGCTGGTCCACCAGCTCCCCGGCGGTCGCGCGCAGCGTGCCGCACCTGCGAGCGTAGGACCTCGGAGACACCGGGGCAACGCACGCCCGGACGGTCGGTGACCTGCTAGAACCACGGCGACGAACTGCGGCGGCATCTCGGTGGAAGGGTCTGTCATGCGTGTGCTCGTGACCGGCGGAGCCGGCTACATCGGCTCCGTGACCGTCGCGCAGCTGCGCGCGCACGGCCACGACGTGGTCGTGGTCGACGACCTGCGCAGCGGCCACGCCGAGCTGGTGCCCGAGGGGGTCGTCGTGGTCAACGCCGACGTCGCGGAGCCCGCCGGCTACCGCGACGTCCTGGACGACGTCGACGCCTGCGTCCACTTCGCGGCGTCGATCGAGGCCGGCGAGTCGATGCGGCGCCCCGAGGACTTCTTCGGCAACAACACGGCCGGCACGCTGCGGCTGTTGCAGGCGCTGACCGCCGCCGGCGTCGACCGGTTCGTGCTGTCGTCGACCGCGGCTGTGTACGGCGACCCCGAACGCGTGCCGATCTCCGAAGACGACGCCACGCAGCCGACCAACGCGTACGGTGAGAGCAAGCTGCTGATCGAGCGCGCGCTGGCGTGGCTGGCCCGGCTGCGCGGGATGCGCGGGGTCGCGCTGCGCTACTTCAACGCGTCGGGCGCAACCGACGAGCGCGGCGAGGACCACGACCCCGAGACCCACCTCATCCCGCTCGTGCTGCGGGTGGCGGCCGGTCGACGTGCCGAGATCAAGATCTTCGGCACCGATTACGCCACGCCCGACGGCACGTGCGTGCGCGACTACATCCACGTCAGCGATCTCGCCGACGCCCACGTCAAGGCGGTCGAGCAGGTCGACGAGCCCGGTCTGCTGGTGTGCAACCTGGGCAACGGCGACGGCTTCAGCGTGCGTGAGGTCATCGAGGTGGCGCGCGAGGTGACCGGACATCGGATCCCCGCCGTCGAGGCGCCGCGGCGCGAGGGTGATCCCGCGACCCTGGTCGCGTCGTCGGCCAGGGCGGGCGAGGTCCTGAACTGGCAGCCACGCCACGCCGACCTTCGTGAGATCGTCGCGTCGGCCTGGCGGTGGCACCGTCGACGGTGGAACCTGGAGTGAGGCGTCCCCACGGCACGATCGCTGCCCTTCACATCGATCGCGCGGCGGTCGGAGAGGTCGGTGCACATGACGGACCACGTGCTGCGGGTCGCGATCGCCCAGATCGAGAACCGCATCGGCGACTTCGCCGCCAACGTGTCGAACATCGGCGACGCGATCAGCTGGGCCGAGGACCGCGACGCCGACGTGCTCGTGCTGCCCGAGCTGGCGCTGACCGGATATCCCCTGGACGACCTGGTGACCCACGCCGGGTTCCTCGCCGACGCCGAGACGGCGCTGGCGCAGCTCGCGGCGCGCAGCGGACGGACGGCGGTCGTCACGAGCACCGTCCGACGCGTGCCGCTGCAGCGCCACGACGACACCATGACGCGCGACCGCACCATCACCGCCGCGGTGCTGCACGACGGCGAGGTGCGCGGCTACTACGACAAGGTCCTGCTGCCGACGTACGGCGTGTTCAACGAGCAACGGGTGTTCGCCGCGGGCACCAATCCCGACCGGGTGTGGCGGCTGGGCGACGTGATCGTCGGCATCGCGATCTGCGAGGACGCGTGGTCCGGTGACGGACCGCCGGAGGCCCAGTCGGCGGCAGGCGCGCAGGTCCTGCTGCTGCCCAACGCCTCACCGTTCGACCGTGGCAAGGACCAGCGCCGCCTCGGCCTCGTGCGGCAGGTCGCACGCCGCAACGGTGTCCCCGTCGTCTACGTCAACAGCTACGGCGGCGTCGACAACCTGGTGTTCGACGGCGGATCCCTGGTCGTCGACGGTACCGGCGAGCTGTGCTACCGGGCGCCGCAGTTCACCGTCGACCGCGCCGTCGTGGACCTCGTGCTGCCTGCCCCACGCCGCACCGTGGCCGATGCGATGACGATCCACACGCGTCCGCTGCCGCACCGCGAGCCGCCCGCGGCGCCGACGCCGGCCGAGCCCGCCGATCCGCTCGCCCAGGTGTGGCAGGCCCTGGTGGTCGGCACGCGTGACTACGTGCGCCGCAACGGCTTCACCGAGGCGGTCGTCGGGCTGAACGGCGGCACCGAGTCGGCGGTCACCGCCGCCATCGCCGTCGACGCGCTCGGCGGCGGGAACGTCATCTGCGTGGCCGCCCCGGCTCGCCGCACGGCGGCGGCCGACGTCGAGGACGCGCGGGCGGTGGCCAGGCTGCTCGGAGCGCAGCTCGTCGACATCGATCTGGTCGCGGTGGTCGACGGCCTGGCCCGTGCGGTCGGGCGCAACCTGGACGCGCTCGACGACCGCGCCGAGGAGCGCCTGGTGCTGCGGACGCGCGCGGCCGCGCTGTGGGCGGTCGCCGACGAGGGTGAGCGGCTGCTGCTGGCGACCGGCAACAAGTCGGAGCTGTCGATCGGTTCCGCCGTGCACGGCGGCGACCTGGTCGGTCACTTCGCGCCGCTGGCGGACTGTCCCAAGACGTTGGTTGCCGAGCTCGCCCACCATCGCAACGGCATCGGGACGGTGATCCCCGAGCAGGTGCTCGCCAAGACCGTGACCGTCGAGCGGGCCGACCACACGCCCGACCTGGCGTGGCAGGTGATCGACGATGTGCTCGAGCGGTACGTCGAACGCATGCAGGCGCTGGAGGAGATCCCCGCCCACGTCGCCGATCGTGCCCACATCGAGTGGGTGGCCCGCCAGGTGATGAACACCGAGCTCTACCGCCGCCTCGCGCCGACCGGCGTGCGCATCACCGGCCGCGCGTTCGGCAACGACCGTCGCGTGCCGATCGCCCAGGCGTGGCGACCGCGGTTCGTTGTCACGGGGGAGGTCGCGAACGCCGGCGCGGGCGAGACCGGGCCCGCCGAGGAGGGGCCTGCGTCCGGCACCGACGCCCCACTGGCCCACGAGCCCGTCTGAGGGCCGCGCGACGCCCGCGACGTTTGTGATGTGACGCAGCGGGCACCAGTGGTCTGATGTCCGAGCACGGCTCGTCGATCTCCAGCCTTCCCCATGCGCTCACCTCACCGTCCGTGTGGCGGCAACGTCTCGATGGCCGGACCCCGACGGTGTTCCTCGACTACGACGGCGTGCTGACGCCGATCGTCGATGATCCCGCGGCGGCGACGCTCGACGACGCGACGCGGGCCGCCCTGATCGATCTCGTCGAGGTCCTGCCGGTCGCGATCATCAGCGGTCGCGACCTGGCCGACGTCAGGGGTATGGTCGATGTGACCGGCCTGGCCTATGCCGGAAGCCACGGATTCGACATGCTGCTGCCCGACGGTGGTCGCGAGCGCAAGGGCGAGGAACACCTCGACGCGCTCGACGCCGCCGAGGAGCGGCTGCGCGACGAGCTCGCCGCCGCGGAACGGGTCCGGGTCGAGCGCAAGCGGTACGCGATCGCGATCCACACCCGCGAGGCGGACGACGCCTCGGAGCGCACCGCGCACGAGGCCGTCGACGCGGTCGCCGGCGACAGCGACGGCCTGCGCGTCACAGGCGGGCGCGACATCCGCGAACTGCGACCGGACATCGACTGGGACAAGGGGCGAGCGGTGCTGCGGCTCGCCGACGTGCTCGACCTGTCCGTCGACACGCATCCACCCGTGTACGTCGGCGATGACCTGACCGACGAGGACGCGTTCGCCGTGATCGCGGAGACCGGCGTCGGCGTGGTCGTCGCCGGGGCCGAGGAGCGCGAGACCGCGGCCCACGTGCGACTCGATGATCCCGGGCAGACCGCAGATCTGCTGCGCCTGCTGCGTGACTTCTCGACGAAGGCCTGACGATGCATGCCGATGAGTCCGATGCCCATCTCGTCGTTGCCAGCAACCGGGGTCCGGTGAGTTGGGAGCGCGACGGCGATGACCTGGTCGCCGAGCGCGGAGCCGGCGGGCTGGTCTCGGCCCTGGGCGATGCGATGGTGGGGGGCGACAACACGTGGATCTCGCTGGCGCTCGACGACGTCGACCGCGAGGTCGCCGAAGCACACGATGGTGAGGCCTTCGAGGCCGACACCGACCGGGGCACCTTCCGCCTGCGGTTGCTCGACGTCGGTGACCGCCTCGATCCGCACTACAACGTCGTGTCGAACCGGTTGCTGTGGTTCACCCTGCACGAGCTGTGGGGCGCGCCCTACGAGCCCAGCGGCACTGACTGGAGTGACGCGTGGTACCACGGCTACACCGCGGTCAACGAAGCGGTGGCCGAGGCGGTCGCCGGCACCGCCGACGACCGCAGCGAGATCCACCTGCAGGACTACCACCTGTTCACCGCGGGACCGTCGATCCGGTCCAAGCTGCCCGAGGCCGGCATGCTGCACTATGTGCACACCCCGTGGGTGGGGCCGGAGTACCTGCGGATGCTCCCGGACCCCGTCTCGCGCGGCATCCTGAACGGGCTGCTGGCCAGTGACGTCGTCGCGTTCTCGTCGCCGCAGTGGTCCGAGGCGTTCCGGCGGTGCGTCGTCGACCTGTGCGGCGCAGAGGTCAACGGCGATCGGGTCACGCTGGAGGACAAGACGACCACGGTGGCCGACTTCGTCCTCGGCGTCGACGCCGATGCGCTCGAGGCGGCGGCCGAGCGGGAGGAGGTCGCCGCCGCCGGCGAGGACCTCGAGGCGCAGGCCGACGGACGCAAGCTGCTGCTCCGGGCCGACCGGACCGATCTGTCGAAGAACATCCTGCGTGGCCTGCTGGCGTTCGAGCAGCTGCTCGAGCGCCACCCCGAGCACCGCGATCGGGTCTGGCACGTCGCGCTGCTCAACCCGTCCCGCCAGGACGTGCCCGAGTACGTCCAGTACCTGGAGGCCTGTCAGGAGGCTGCGGACCGCATCCGGGAGCGTTTCGGCGAGCACGTGCTCGAGTTCGCCGTCGGCAGCGACTACCCGCGCCTGCTCGCGGCGTTCCGCCGGTACGACGTGATGCTCACGAATCCGGTCATCGACGGTACGAACCTGGTCGCCAAGGAGGGGGCGGTGCTGAACCGCGCGAACGGAGTGATCGTGCTCTCCCGTTCCGCGGGCGCGGCGACGGCGATGGGTGATGACGCCCTGCTCGTCAATCCCTACGACGTCGAGTCGCAGGTCGAGGCGCTGCAGCATGCGTTGACGATGTCGGCTGTCGAGCGCGCCGGCCGGGCCGCGGCCCTGCGGGAGGCCTCGCTGCGGGGCAGTCCTCAGGACTGGTTCGCCGCGCAGCGGGCACGCTTGCACTCCGTGGTCCGCGTGCGCTGACGACCGCCGCGCCCTGTGGCGCCGGCGTTGGTTGGGACGAGAAGGAGGCGTGACCCGGTGGCGACGTTGGTGCTGCTCAGGCACGGCCGGTCGACGTGGAACGATGACAACCTGTTCACGGGCTGGGTCGATGTCGACCTCAGCGACGAGGGCGTGGTCGAGGCCGAGCGCGGTGGCCGCGCGCTCGCGGACGCCGGTGTCCTGCCGACCGTGTGCCACACGTCGGTGCTGATCCGCGCGATCCGCACCGCATGGATCGCGCTCGACGCGTGTGGAAGGCAGTGGATCCCGGTCAAGCGGTCGTGGCGCCTCAACGAGCGCCACTACGGGGCCCTGCAGGGGCTGAACAAGGTGCAGACCGCCGAGCGCCACGGCAACGAGCAGGTGCACCTGTGGCGGCGGAGCTTCGACGTGCCCCCACCACCGATCGAGCAGGGGTCGCAGTTCGACCAGTCCGACGATCCGCGGTACGCGATGCTGACGCCGGAGATCGTGCCGGTCTCGGAGTGCCTCGCCGACGTGATCGACCGCATGATGCCGTACTGGTACGACGCGTTGATACCGGACCTGCGCGCGGGGCACACGGTGCTCGTGGCCGCCCACGGCAACAGCCTGCGGGCGCTGGTCAAGCACCTGGAGCACATCTCCGACGACGACATCGCCGCGTTGAACATCCCGACCGGCGTGCCGCGCGTCTACGACCTCGCGGACGACGACCTGTCGGTGCGTTCGGCTACCTACCTCGGCGATCCCGGCGAGGTCGCCGCCGCGACGGCGGCGGTCGCGGCGCAGGCCCGGGCGGGAGGCTCGGCGTGACAGGACCCGCCGCCGAGGACCATGCAGATCCCCGCCGACCCGCTCGCTCCGTTCGCCCTCACCCGGCCGGTCCGGGCGAGGTCGCGCGTGACACACGCGCGCGGGCGCGGGCCTGGCTGGAGGCCGACCCCGATCCTGGGACGCGCGCCGAGCTCGAGCGGCTGATCGCGGCGGGTGGGCCTGAGCTCGAGGAGCGTTTCGCTGGACGGCTCGAGTTCGGCACGGCCGGGCTGCGCGGGTCGCTGGGGGCCGGGCCGATGCGCATGAACCGGGTGGTCGTCCGCGAGGCGACCGCCGGGGTCGCCGCCTGTCTGGCCGTCGACAACGATCCGGCATCGACGATCGTGGTGGTCGGCAGGGACGCACGCCACGGGTCCGAGGCGTTCGCACGCGACGCGGTCGCGGTGCTGGCGTCGGCCGGCTTCGACGTACGTTGGTGGGCCGATCCGGTGCCGACGCCGCTGCTCGCGTACGCGGCGCGGTTGCTCGGAGCCGCTGCCGGCGTCCAGATCACCGCGAGCCACAACCCGGCTGACGACAACGGCTACAAGGTGTATTGGCGGGGTGGAGGGCAGATCACCCCTGCCGTCGCGGACCGCATCGCGTACGCCATCGAGGCCACGGCGGTGCCCACCGACCTCGATCGGGCGCCCGCGGGCCGCGCGCTCCCCGACGATCTGGTGGATGGCTACCGCACCGCCGCGTGTCGCCTGCTGCCACCGCATGCTCCCACGCCCGATCCCGGTGGGCTGTCGATCGTGTACACCCCGTTGCACGGCGTGGCCGGCGAGCCCATGGTCGCGTTGCTGTCCCACGCCGGGTTCACCCGGGTCGCGGTCGTGGACGTGCAGTTCGCACCCGACCCCGACTTTCCGACGCTGGCGTTCCCCAACCCCGAGGAACGCGGCGCGCTGGACGCCGCGCTGGCGCTGGCCCGTGACCGCGACGCCGATCTGGTGCTGGCCAACGACCCGGACGGCGACCGCATCGCCGCGGCGGTGCCCGACGACGGGTGGCGTCTGCTCACCGGGGACGAGATCGGCTGCCTGCTCGCCGACTTCCTGCTGGAGCAGACGCCCGGTGGCGGCGAACGGCTCGTCGCCACGACCGTCGTGTCGTCACAGATGCTCGAACGCATCGCCGACGCGCACGGCGTCGGCTACGCCGAGACGCTGACGGGGTTCAAGTGGCTGGCCGACGCCGCGGAACGCGCGACCCGCGCCGGTCGGCGTTTCGTGCTCGGCTACGAGGAGGCACTCGGCGTCATGATCGGCGATGCCGTGCGCGACAAGGACGGCATGTCGGCGGGCCTGGTGCTCGCGGACTGCGCCGCGCGGGAGCGCGCGCGGGGCCGCCGGCTGACCGACCGGCTCGACGACATGGCCCGGCGCCACGGCGTGCACGCGAAGGCGCAGACGTACGTGCGCTTCGGTCCCGGCGACGACGTGGCGGCGCGGGTGCTCACGCAACTGCGCGAGGATCCCCCGGACGCACTGGCAGGCGCCGCAGTCACGACGGTGAGCGACTTCGAACGTGGCCGCCGGTGGCACCGCGGGGGCGACATCTCCACGATCGACCTCCCGCCGACGCGCATGGTGGCGCTGACGCTGGACGACGGGTCGCGCATGCAGGTGCGACCGAGCGGCACCGAGCCGAAGCTGAAGTTCTACGTCGAGGTCGTCGAGCACGTCGACGGTGCGGTGGACGAGGCGCGTCGACGGGCGGCGCGGCGCCTCGACGCCGTCGTCGACGATCTGTACGCGGCCACGGGCCTGGATCCGGCTCCAGCGGAGGCTGCGGAGCCAGCGCGCTAAGGTGGTTCGGGTAACTGTGCGGTGTTCCACCCACGGGCGGAGCGCCGCTTCATCGTGTGATAGGCAAGAGCATGCCAGCAGGTACCGTCAAGTGGTTCAACGCCGACAAGGGCTACGGCTTCATCACCCCTGAGGGCGGTGGGTCTGACCTGTTCGTGCACTTCTCCGCCATCCAGATGCGCGGCTACAAGTCCCTCGAAGAGGGCCAGCGCGTGCAGTTCGAGGTGACGGAGGGTCCGAAGGGGCCTCAGGCGAGCAACGTGACTCCGGGCTAGTCGGCGTTCACTTCTGCACGACGGTCGGCTGGCACCGGTCGTCGTCACACGCCCCGCCGATGGCGGGGCGTGTCGCATGTCAGGGACCGACGGGCCCCGGCGCTGCCGTCTCGCGGCGTTCAGTCGTCGCGCATCAGGGTCACGAACCGGTCCACCCCGATGTTGCCGCCCGACAGGACAACACCGACGCGCTGTCCGGTGACATCGACCAGGCCGGCCAGCAGCGCCGCCAGTCCGCAGGCGCCGCTCGGCTCGAGGACGACCTTGAGTCGCTCGAATGCGAAGCGCATCGCGTCGACGATCTGCTCGTCGGTGACGAGCACGACGTCGTCGACGCGTTCGCGCATGACCGCGAACGTCAGCGTCCCCGGTGCTGTGGTCTGCTGACCGTCGGCGATCGTGCGGGGCGTCGCGATCTCGACGATCCGCCCCGCCGCCAGCGAGCGGGCGACGTCGTCGCCTGCGGCGGGCTCGACACCGACCACCCGGACCGGCTGGTCCTGCGCCTTCGCGACGGTCGCGCAGCCCGAGATCAGCCCTCCACCGCCGACGCACACGACGAGCGTGTCGAGCGGTGCCGCCTGCTCGAAGAGCTCGAGCGCGACGGTGCCCTGGCCTGCCATGACGTCGAGGTGGTCGAACGGTGGGATCAGCGTGAAGCCACGCTCGTCCGCGAGTGCCCCGCCGAGTGTCGTGCGCTCCTGGCGGTAGCGGTCGTACGTGACGATCTCGGCGCCGTACCCCCGGGTGGCGGCGAGCTTGAGCGCCGGCGCGTCCTCCGGCATCAGTATGGTCGCATGGGCGCCGAGCAGCCTGGCCGCCAGGGCGACGGCCTGCGCGTGGTTGCCCGAGGAGTACGCCGCGACACCCCGCGCGCGCTGCTCGGGCGTCAGGCGGCTGATCGCGTGGTAGGCACCGCGGAACTTGAACGCACCGACCCGCTGGAAGCACTCGGCCTTGGCCAGCACCGTGGCGCCGACGCGGTCGTCGAGCGTTGCGCTGGTCAGCACGGGTGTGCGGTGGGCAACGCCGTCGAGCACCGTGG
This sequence comes from Euzebyales bacterium, assembly GCA_036374135.1. Lineage (NCBI taxonomy): Bacteria > Bacillati > Actinomycetota > Nitriliruptoria > Euzebyales > Euzebyales bacterium. The sequence goes on along the minus strand of DASUUK010000054.1, from coordinate 7,270 downwards.
CGGCGCGCTCGACGTCGGAGAGGTGCAGAGGGGAGGGATCCATCTGCGCGATGCTAGTGGCCCGGTGGCAACGCGATGGTCAGGAGCGCGATGACAGCGACGGAACCGTACGGCTCGTGGGCGTCGCCGATCTCGGCGGAGGTGGTGGCGGGGGCGGTCGATCGTCCCGGGTGGCCCGCGCTCGACAGTGGACGGGTCTACTGGCACGAGCAGCGTCCGCGTCAGCAGGGTCGCGGCGTCGTGTGCTCGGTCGGCGCCGACGGCATCGTCACCGAGCACACGCCGACCGACCATGACGTCCGCACGCTGGTGCACGAGTACGGCGGGGCGGCGTACGTGGTGCGCGACGGGATCGTCTGGTACTGCAACCTCGACGACCAGCGGGTGTGGCGATGGTCACCCGATGGCGTAGTTGAGCCGGTGACGCCGCCGCCGCCGTCCGAACGGTCGGTCCGCTACGCCGATCTCCACGTCGCCCCCGACGGCACGTGGATGACCGCGGTGCGCGAGCGGCATGTCGACGGCGCGGTGCTCAACGAGATCGTCGCGTTCCCCGGCGACGGCGGGGCCGACCCGACGGTGCTGGTGTCCGGCAGCGACTTCTACGCCGCGCCGCGGATCAGCCCGGACGGCACCACGCTCGCCTGGCTGTCGTGGGACCATCCGGCGATGCCATGGGACCACACCGTCCTGTCGACCGGCGCGCTCGATGGCGGGCGTGTCACCGGGACCCGCGTCCTGGTCGATGATGCCGGGGCGGTGTTCCAGCCGGCGTGGAGCCCGGACGGGATCCTGCACTTCGTCGCCGACGTCGACGGGTGGTGGAACCTGTACCGGATGACCGCGGACGGTGCCCGGGAACAACTCACACACGAGCAGGCCGAGCTCGGTCTTCCACTGTGGTTCCTCGGGGAGGCAATGTACGCGTTCCTCGACTCGGACCGGATCGCGTGCCTGGTCAACCGCGACGCGGCGCTGCGGCTGCACGTGCTCGACACGACGTCGGGGCGGCTCGACGAGACGCCGCTGACACCGTTGCTGTGCGATCCACCACCTGTCGCCGCGGACGGCGAGGTGGCGGTCGTCGCGGGGACCGAGACCAGCCTCCCGCAGGTCCGTCGCTGGCGGCCGTGCGAGGACACCGGACGCGTGGTCGCCGGCGGCGCCGACGTGGGCGTCCATCCGGCTCACCTGTCCCGGCCGCAGCACGTGTCGATCGCGGACGAGGACGGGCGCCCGGTGTACGCGGTGCTGTGGCCGCCGACCAATCCCGACGTCGTCGCGCCGGCAGATCCGCCCCCGCTGCTCGTCGACGTGCACGGCGGGCCCACGGGACAGATCATGCGCGATCTACGGCTCAGACTGCAGTTCTGGACCTCGCGCGGGTTCGCGGTGGTCGCCCCGAACTACGGCGGATCCACCGGCTACGGGCGGGCGTACCGCGAGCAGCTGAAGGGCGCGTGGGGCATCGTGGACGTCGCGGACTGTGTGCGCGTGGCGCGGTGGCTGGTCGACAACGGCCACGCCGACCCGGCGCGCGTGGCCATCCGCGGCGGCAGCGCCGGTGGGTACACGACGCTGGTCGCGCTCACGACGCGGGATGACTTCACCGCGGGGGTCTCCGCGTTCGGCGTCAGCGACCTGCGGCTGCTGGTCGCCGAGACGCACAAGTTCGAGTCGCGCTACATCGACGGCCTGGTCGGCGACGATCCAAGCGCGTGGTCGGAGCGGGCGCCGATCGAGCACGTCGATGCGATCACCGCGCCACTGCTGCTCCTGCAGGGGGAGGAGGACCAGATCGTTCCGCCGTCGCAGGCGGAACGGATGGTTGAAGGCCTCGAAGCGACCGGGACGCCGTACGCGTACGTGACGTTCCCCGGCGAGCAGCACGGGTTCCGCCGCGCCGGGTCGATCCGGCGGGCGATCGAGGTCGAGCTGGCGTTCTACGCGCGCGTCTGGGGGTTCGCGCCCGCGGACCAGATCGATTCAGTGGAGGTCCACGACCATGGCTGACCATCCGACCGCCGTCGTGGTCGGCGCCGGGATCTTCGGCGCAGCGACCGCGCTCGCGCTGACCCGCAGGGGCTGGCAGGTGACCCTGCTCGAGCGGGCCATGGTGGGTCACGCCGGCGCGTCGTCAGGTGGGGAGTCGCGACTGCTGCGCTACAGCCACGGGGCGGAGCCGTGGTACACGGCGCTTGCGTGGGCCGGACGGGAGGAATGGCGTCGGCTGCAGGAAGAGACCGGCGTCGAGGTGCTCGTCGAGACGGGACTGGTGTGGTTCGCGCGCGATGCAACGGGCTGGGAGTCGGACAGTCTGGCGGAGTTGACAGCGCAGGACATCCCGGTCGAACGCGTCAGCCCGGCCGACGTCGCGGAGCTGTACCCGTCGGTCCGCACCGACGACCTGGCGTTCGGCCTGTGGGAGCCGCTGGCCGGCGTGCTGCGCGCGCGTGTGGGCGTGCGATCGATGGCACGGCGTGCGGTCGAGCTCGGCGCCAGCCTGCGGGAGGGTGTGGTGGCCCGTCGCGTCGACGAGGGCGTCTTCGCGGGGGGCGACGTGCTGCGCGCCGACCGGGTGGTCTGGGCGTGCGGGCCGTGGCTGCCGGCGGTCATCGGCGACCGCCTGCGGTTGGCGGTGACGCAGCAGGACGTCTGCTGGTTCCACGCGGACCCGGCGTGGCGCGCCGACCGCGTGCCCGCGTGGGTCGACTTCGCCGGTGGCGCGTACGGCACCGGCGATCTCGACGGGCACGGGTTCAAGGCGTCGTCGGACCGGCAGGGGCCTCCGTTCGATCCGGACGCGGGTGACCGGCTGCCACTGGAGGGCCACATCGCGGCCGCACGGACGATCCTCGCGCACCGCTTCCCGGCGCTCGCGGACGCGGCCCTGGCCGGAACACGGACCTGCCAGTACACGACGACCGTCGACACCGAGTTCGTGATCGCTCCGTTGGACGACGATGGGACGTGGGTGGCGGGCGGCGGTTCCGGGCACGCCTACAAGCACGGCCCCGCGCTGGGGGCCTACATCGCAGACGTGTTGGACGGCACACGGCCGCCAGACCCGCGGTTCGGTCTGGACGGCAGGACCGCAGCCGGGACGCTGCGGACCGCCGGACATCGGGGGTGACATGGCAGCGACCGAGGCACCGATCGAGACGACACTGCGCGACGGCACACGTGTGCGCATCCGCCAGGTCGCGCCCGGCGACCGCGCGCAGTTCGTCGAGGGGTTCGACAAGCTGTCGACCCGGTCGCGGTACCTGCGGTTCCACTCGGCCATCGAGGAGCTCAGCGACGCGCAGCTCGACTATCTGACGCAGGTCGACCAGTCCGATCACGTCGCGTGGGTGGCGATGGACCTCGACGACCCGGACGAGCCTGGCATCGGCGTCGCCCGGTTCATCCGGCTGAACGACGAGCCGCACGTCGCCGAGGCGGCGGTGACGGTGCTCGACGCCTATCAGGGCCGGGGACTCGGCACTGTGCTGTTGCGGGTGCTGGCCGGAGCGGCCCGCGCGCGCGACATCGACGTGTTCCGCGCCTACGTGCTCGGTGACAACCGGCCGATGCTGTCCGTGCTCGACCGTCTGGGTCCCACGAGGCGTGCCCGCCAGGACGGCGTCCACCAGATCGACGTGGACCTGGGTCCCGTGCCGGTCGGTCGGACCAGATCGTCGGCAGAGAAGGTTTTTCGCGCCGTCACGGGGAAAGATCTGCCCGCGATGCGCACGACGGCGCCGCCGGTGTGGATGTCGGAGGACGACGACACCGAGGACGACGGGCGGCGCACGTTGCACGAGTGGCTGGACCATTTCCTGGACCGGCGCGGGCGTGCCGGCGATCCCCGGCCGTCGCCGCGTCGCACGACCTCTGACTGATCGGTACATCGATGACCGCAAGCCTGTCCACGTCGCGCAGCAAGCGACACCGGCTCGCGCAGGCGGGCCTGATCGCCCGCGGCGTCCTCTACTGCCTGATCGGCATCCTCGCCATCCAGGTGGCGTTCGGCGACGCGAGCAGCCAGCAGGCGTCACAGTCCGGTGCGCTGCGGACTCTCGCGCAGCAACCTGGTGGCACCGTGCTGGTGACGCTCGTCGGGCTCGGCCTGCTCGCCTACGCGGCGTGGCGCGGGGCGCAGTTCTTCCTGGAGGAGGGCGACGAGGACGGCGACAGCGAGGTCAAGGACAAGGTCATTCGCGCCAGCTACCTGGTGCGTGCGGTCGTCTACGTCGGGCTGGCCTTCACGGCGTTCAGCGTCGCGTTCGGCAGCGGTGGCGGAGGCGGGAGCAGCAGCCAGGCGCTGACGGCGACAATCATGAAGGACGTGCCCGGCGGTGTGTTCCTGATCGGGCTCGTCGGCCTGATCCTCATCGGCGTCAGCATCTACCACGCGTACAAGGCATTCACGACCGATTTCATGGAGGACCTCCGCCAGCACGAGCTGAGCCCGACCGAGCGCATCTGGTACGAGCGGATGGGGATCGCCGGCTACACCGCGCGCGCCATCACCTACGCGCTGATCGGCATCTTCGTGACGCGCGCGGCCGTCACGTTCGACCCGTCACAAGCGCAGGGTCTGGACGCGGCGCTGCAGGAGTTGTCACAGACCACCGGTGGTCCCTGGATACTGACCGCCGTCGCGCTGGGCCTGTTCATGTTCGGCGCCTTCTCGATCGTCCGCGCGCGCTACCTCGACGAGTGATCCGCGAGGGTCAGCCCAGGCGAGGTTGTCCGACGCGGTGATCGCTGTCGGCCGCCAGCGCGGTGATGAGCTCCGGGTGGTCGTTGCGCACGTTGTTGACCTCGGAGCCGACGGCGTGCCACGTCAGCGTCTGCGTGTCGCGGTGTGACAGCAGCCCGACCGCGGTGTCGCGACGACGCTCGTCACGGTCCAGCCACGGGTCCCAGGTCTCGGGCGCCAGCACGATGGGCATCCGCGGGTGCAGTGCGGACAGCCGCTCGTCGGCCTCGCCGGTGATGATCGCGCAGGTGCGCAACCAGGTGTCGTCCGGCGCCTTCCAGCCCTCCCACAGCCCCGCGAACGCCAACGGCCGGCCGTCGGTGCGGTGGATGTAGTAGGCGGTCTTGACGCCCTGGTCGGTGTGCCACTCGTAGAAGCCGTCGGCCGGGATGATGCAGCGTCGACGTTCGAGCGCGGTGCGGAACGCCGGCTTGTCGGCGACCGACTCGACCCGCGCGTTGATCATGCGCGACCCGACCTTGGGATCGTCCGACCACGTCGGCACCAGGCCCCACCGGAAGCTGACGAGGTACCGCCGGTCCCGATGCTCCGAGATCGCATGCACCGGCATCGTCGGGGCGACGTTCCAGCTGGCCGGCACGTCGTCCGTCCGCCGCTCGTCGACGTCGAACAGGGCGACGAGGTCATCGGGATCTGACGCTGCGACGAACCGTCCACACATGAGAAGTAGGCCGCGTGGGACTCGAACCCACAACCCTCCGGTTAAGAGCCGGATGCTCTGCCAAATTGAGCTAGCGACCCGCGAGAAGCGTATCAGGGTGTCGCGCCGCTGTCCGGCGCGAGCGCCTTCCTCAGCACATCGATCCACGCCATCGTCCCGACCCATGCGTCTGCGCGCCGTCGCATACGCACCTTGCACACGCCGTGAGCGAGGTGGTTCCTGCGGTGACCTGTACCAGCCGGCTTGATGAACGTCTTCGTGTACTCGGCGTCCTCCAGACCGAGCCGGTCGGCCCACCATCGTCGTGCCGTCGCGTCGTCGTTGCCCTCATGCAGGTGGAGGGACAGAGCGTGGTGCCGGCGGCGAAGAGCGGGTCGTGCAGGTGCGCGGCGGCGAACTCGCGCGCGTCGGCCTCGATGCGCGCGATCTTGAGGCGCCGCTTGCGCTGGGTGTCGCGCGGAACACCTCGGCGCGTGTCAGCGCGTCGCTCGATCGCCGCGATCTGCTCTGGCCGCAGCGTGATGTCGCGACACCATCCCGCCAACGTCGCCTCCGGCACGTCGATGACCGCCCGGATCTCCCCGTACGACCACCCGGGCCGGCGCAGGGCCCGCCCGACCTCGGCGCGTTCCCACCGCGACAGCGCCGCCCACCGCTCGATCCGGTCGAGCAGGGCGCGCGGCGGTGCGGGGCGCATGCAGCGAGGCTGGACAACACCGACGGCTCGGTGTCCGGAGACGCCGTCCGCTGTGGACGAGTTCAGAACACCGGTACGCGGGTTCCGAAGTTCTGCAGCGGGGTGCCCTTTTGGTGAAGGTGCTGTATCGCATCAGCGCGTGTGAAGCCCGGGTTGTTCCTTAGAATGGTCGCTAGTTGCGCCGACACCTGCGGTGTGGCGAACGATGTGCCGGACCATATCGCGAGTGGGTCTGGAGCCCCGTAGGTGTCGGGGCGCTTGTCGAATGGACTGCCGGGGTCGTTCTCGAGCGCTGCAGTCTCTCTGCCTTCGATGAAGGTACTGATGATCCCTTCGCCTCGAGCGGAGAAGTTGACCCAGGGCCCGCGGTTCGACCACTCGGACGCCGTGCCCTGATCCGTGAGCGAGGCCACGCCGCACACCCGCTCTGAGGCGGCGGGCCACAGTTCTACTCCTGTCCGTTCGTTGCCTGCGGCGGCGACCACGATCACGTTGTCGGGCAACAGGTCAAGTGCCGCTCGAAGGATCGGAGGTTCTTCGTCGTCGACGCTCTGCAATCCGAGCGACAGGTTCACCACGCCGCGGTCAAGTTGACGGATATCGAACTCCGCCGCGGCGCGACAGAGTGCCTCCGCAACTTGGTCCTCGGTGCACACGCCGTCGGTGGCGATCGCTCTGATCATCACGATCTCAGCATCGGGTTCGATCTGACTGATGAGGCCGGCGACGAATGTGCCGTGGCCCGCCGCGAGATCCAATCGGCCGTCAGCCCTGACCCTCCCTCGCCTGTCCAGGACGTCCAACGGATCGACGTCCTGCACTCCGCGGTGTGGTGCGACGAACGTGACCCATCCATCGCCGCGAGTCTTGGCTGCGTCATCGATGCCGGAGTCGATCACGATGACGAGTGGGCCCGTGCCTTGGTGCTCGGGTGCCTTCACCTGTGCGTCGACACCATCGGTCGTGGATTTCGGGGTCGCACCTCCCTTTGCCGTGCCACCCATCATCGCCGCGGTGTTGGCGCTCGCGGTGATGTCTTGACCCTTCAGCTGGTCCACCGCGTCGTTGATGTCGACATCGTCAGGTAGAAGGACCCTCTGAATGGTGCCGCAGACGTCTTCTACGTCGAAGTCGGCGACGTCGA
>DASUUK010000053.1 GCA_036374135.1 Euzebyales bacterium | reverse complement strand
GATCTGGGGCGGGATGATCTGCTCCCGGCGGGGACGCAGCAGCAGCTTGACGATCTCGAGGGCCGCGTGCGCGACGCCGGCTGCGACGACGAGATGGATCGCCTGCTGTCCGAACGCGCCGACCAGATCCAAGGCGGCGGCGTCATCGCCGATGCCGTTCGCGAGGGCCTGAGCGAGGGCGGGGACCTGCCGTTCTAGACGATCGCTGGCAGCGAGCCCTCGAACAGTCGCGGATGGCGGTGACATGCGCAGCCCTGCTTCGACGTACCCGCAGCGACCCGCGGCGCGGCGTCGGCCGCACACGTCCGCGGACCAGCGCGTGAACTCCTCGAGTTCGCAGGCAACCGATAACCGGGGATGGTATGACCGGAGTTCTGTCACCCCAACTGGGCCGTGCGATCGATCCTTGCCATGTGGTCCCAGGCGACCGTCCCGAGACCGTTACGAGCTGGACGATGACAAGACCGCGCGAGACGCTTTCCCGAACTGCGCCCGGGCTGCGCTCACGTCGTGAGCTGGCCGAACCATGCGACATCACCGTCCACGCGGTGGCAAAGCACCTCAAGGTCCACGAATCCGCCGGGCTCACCAAGACCAAGCACGGCCAGCGCCGCACCGTCCACCTGGAAGCCAACGTGTTCGACCTGATGACGAAATGGGTCGAGCGCTATGGCGCTCGTTTGGTGGGGTCGTTCGCGCTGTAGCACCTAGCCAGCCGGGTCATCGTGGGGTGGCTGTAGAGCGGCACCGGACGCAGCGTGTTGCTGGTCGGGGTGTCCCACGCCGCGCACAACGCCACGGTCGGCGCCTTTGGGTTCGCACACACGTTCCTTCCAGGATCCGATGAGGCGACCGTGCTGACGAGCTTCATCATCGTGATCGCGGCGGCGCTGCTGATCGTGGTGTTGATCAAGGGCCGGCTGGCGTACCGACCCACCGCCGTCGACCCGACAGCGTGAGCGTCGGCCCGGCGGACCCGCCGTGGGCGCGCCCGACAACCCCGGCCGGTGACGGGTTGGTCGCGTCGTAGCCGTAGGGATACTCGTCGACCGGTCCGTCTTGGCTTCTCCACGGGCGCTCGGTGCTGTGTCTCGTCCTCGGGGAGGAGGCGCCGCCGTCGTGGTTCGTCCTCGGGGATGGGCCGGTTCGGTTCGCCGGGCCGAAGACGTCGACCCGTCCCGCTGCCTACCCTGCCGGCAGGTGGCTCGATGTGCGACACAGCTGTCGGGGCATCGGTGCCGCGGCGATCGCGTGCGGCGCGCACTTCTTGGCGCAGGAGGGTGGAGACGATGGGTGCTGGAGTCGCTCCGATCGAAGTGCGTGCACCTCGAGACCGGTCGGCGTGGGGTTGGGACAGCCTGACCGACGCCGAGTTGAGGGTGGTGGGGCTGACCACCGAGGGCCTGACCAACCGCGAGATCGCCGAACGCCTGTTCGTGTCCAGACGGACCGTGGCGACCCACCTCGAGCACGTGTTCTGCAAGCTCGGCCTTTCGAGCAGGGTGAAGCTCGCCGCCGAGGCAGCGCGGCGGCTCGGCTAACGGGCCGCGCGCGGGCAGGCCGGGAGGCATCCGGGTGACAAAGCTGAGATACTCGAACCGGGCCGGGTTCCCGGAAGCGCCCCGGGACCACCCAGTGACCAGAGGCGCGCCGATGAGTGTCGCGAAGGGCCAGGCCCTGCGGCTCCGCCCCACCCGCGTGGGTCGTTGGGCGTGGCGGCGGACGCGCGGTGCGATGCGCGCGATGGTCGTCCCCGAACCGGTCAGGTCGCGCGTGTTCGACTCGTGCGTCGCGTTGTTCGTATGCGCCTTCGACGTGTGGCAGCTCGTCGATCCACCAGCAGGTGGAACCGTCGACCGGCTGTCGGGTGCCGCCTTCCTGGCGGCGGCGGCCGTGCCACTGCAGTGGCGCCGCCGCCACGCCATCGCCGTGCTCGCGGCGCTCACACTGGTCAACCTCGCGTGGTTCGCGATCCCCTACGTCACCACGCCACCCCTGGAACACTTCAACGCGGGCTTTGTCGCGTTCATCGTCAGCCTGTACAGCGTGGGCCTGTACGCGAGCAGCCCGAGGACCGCCGTAGTCGCCGCGCTGGCTGCGCTCGGCGCGGTGCTGCCGGTCGCTGCGCTGACCGATGAGGAGTTCCAGTCCAACCCTCGCGTGTTCTTCCTGAACGCGGCGATCGTTGCCGTGTTCTTCTACGTCGGATTCGTCGGACGCGTCCAGCGCGACT
>DASUUK010000052.1 GCA_036374135.1 Euzebyales bacterium | reverse complement strand
GGCGAACGGTGGTGACCCAGAACAGCTCCGCGCTCGTCAGGACGTGCTCGACGTCGGTCCATGGCAGCGCCCGTGTGCCTGGATCGCTGAAGCGCTCGTCGAGTGCTGCGTGCATGGCAGTCATCGGTGCTCCTCAGTGGTCAGGACGCTCGGGGCGTCGTCGGATCGGCAGGCGTCGGCAATCAGGTCGTCGGCAGCGGCTGCGGTGGTGAGCTCGGTGGGATCGAACCGGTTGCGCATGACCGCGGCGGCGACGCCGGTCTCGATGTCGGCGTAGGCGACTGAACCGTTCATCCCGACCATCCCAAACGTCGAACCGGGGCGTCCGCCGTCGTGACCTGGTCGGACCGGGGCGTAGCCGTACGCCCACGTCGCATCCATTCCCATGACCTCGTCGTGGCCCGTGAAGGTGATCGCGGCCCGCTGTCGGAGCCGCTGACGCGACACCCCCCGCCGCCGACGCCGTCGTCCAGGAGCGCGGCAAGCACCGTCGCGGCACCGCGCGCGGTCATCGTCCCCGGAGGAGGGATCCGGCGCCGTGAGCACGTCACGCCGGTTGGCGTAGGCCGCGTCGGGGCGGATCGCGGCGGGCAGGGCACGGTCGGCCGCCGAGCCAGGCGCGGGCGACGGCGGCGGGGCCGGCCTCATAGACGGCTCGCACGCCCGGGGCCCGGGCGGCGCAGCCACGCCACCGCCGGGTCGGTTCCGCCCGCAAGTCTGGTCACCGACAGCTCCCCGGTCGCAGCTTCCAGCGCCGCGTGGGTCTGGGCAGCATGGACGTCGAGGCCGGCAAAGATCACACTATGCACCATGGTCGGCACCTCCCATGACTGGGGTACCCGGCCCGAGGCCCATCCTCGGACCGGTCATTCTCACGCACACTTCATGCGCGGGGTGCCGACCGGTCAACACCCCTTTCAACCGGAGCTCAACCGGTCCGCTGGCTCCATAGCGTCTAGAGCGGGACCGCCGGACGGTCAGCGACGCCGTCGGCATCATTCAACGCGCTGAAGAGGACGTGGACCATGATGCGACCCGTACCGTGACCATTGGCGATGGCGACGGCGGTGGGGTCAGCCACGGTCCCGCCGCGCCGCGGAAGCCCGGCCGACGGAGTCAATGAGGATCGTTTGGATGACGCGTCATGTCGGGCACGCATCGTCTTCGCTGTCGTCACCTGCTTCGTCCCGGTCGAGCGGTTTGCATCTGCTGGTACTGTCGGGCCGCGGGCGAGACAGCGACAACCGACAGCGGGAGACGGTGATGCCGAGCTACATGGTCCAGGCGACCTACACTGCCGAAGCGTGGCGTAAGCTGGTCCAGCATCCGGAGGATCGTCGCGTGGCGATCGGGGCGCTGATCGACACGGCGGGCGGGCGCCTTGTCGACCTGTGGTTCGCGTTCGGGGAGAATGACATCGTGTTCGTGTTCGAGGCACCCGACAATCTGACTGCCGGCGCCGTGTCGGTTGCCGGGACGGCGGCCGGCCACATCCGCTCGATCCGAACCACACAGCTGCTGACGGTCGAGGAGTCGATGGAGATCATGCGCAAGGCGGCGTCGCTCGGTCCGGCGCAGTCACCGACTGGCGCGGAATAGCCGCCGGCAACGACGCACTCTGTCCCTTCTGATCGGCCCGAACGGGCGGAACGGAAAGAACCCCGACCCCTTACATGCCACCAGCAGCGCCCGCAGCTGATCGCGCGACAGCATGGGCACCGGCTCCTCGGGCACCATCGGCGCTCGAGCACGGTGATCGCGTCGAGGGTGGCCTCGTCAGCCGAATGGACGTTCTCCAGCACAAGCACCGTTGGTGTTGACGCCGCCTGCAGCTCCTCAAGCAGGACGGAACGCTGTCGGTGCGGAGGCGCATCGGACGCGAGGGCGTCCTGCAGCGCCGGAGACGCACGCGCAGCGAGATCCCGGAACGGGCCGAGCGAGCGCCACGATCGTGCGGTTGGCCGTCGCCGGCGATGCCACCTCGCCGAACAGGTCGGGCTGGCCGTCGAGCACGGCCAGGTGGCGCAGCGCGTCGCCGCCGTCGGCGAGCAACACGACCAGGTCGCGCACGACCTTGCCCGGGTCATGCCGGTGCCACGACCGACACCGGCCCACCGCGGTCGACAACCCGACGGTCAGCCCGATGCGGTCGGCGGTCTCCGCCAGCAGCGCGGTGCCCGACCGGCCGGTCATGCCCCGCCCGGCGGCGGTGACGTCGAACCGTCCACGCGCCTTGCTACGCTTCACCCTCAAGGTGGCCCTCCTGGCCGGATAACGCGAATCTCGACAATCCGCATTGTCCCAGGTCAGGAGGGCCTTCCTCTGTAACCGCACCTATTCACAAGCCAGCCGGACGAAACGTCGAGGTTAGAGCTTGGCTTCGGCCTGGATGACATTGTGGCCGTTGCAGCTTCCGCCTTCACAGACGGGTCCGATGACAAGAAGGTTGATCCACC
>DASUUK010000051.1 GCA_036374135.1 Euzebyales bacterium | reverse complement strand
CTCCACGAGCGCAACCGCGACGTCTCCGACGAAGATGCTGTCGCGTTGGCGTACGAAGAGCTAGACGCCTACCGCGCAGAGCGCGACGCCAGCTAGCGCGCGACCCTGCGAGTGCCTCAGCCGCCGCTGTCGTGCTTGACGTCGGCGTGCTCGGCTCCGCGACCACCACACCACACGTGTCGACGGTTTGCGACGACGTGCGCGTGATGACGCCCGGCGCCCTACTCGACATGCTCGATGTCGATGACACACAAGCGGTCGCCACATCGCCTTGTCGAATCCGACGCGCCCGGCGAAACCACCTGATCGGCATCCGTTCGGACAGTCGTGCGCACCGACACGGGTCATCTGTCGGGGTCGGCTGCCTCAAACGACGCGGGGCGAGCGCACGCGCACCCGTATGCGCCAAGTGCATACAGCTGGCACACCTCCGCAAGGTCTGTGCAAGATCAATCAGCACGAACAAGCCGCTGGGCACATCTCGCATCACGCCGAGCGACCCGAACCCCGCCGCGAGTCGCAACGTCGCCGCAGTACGCACGCGATGCATACGTCTGGGTGTCGCGAATGCAAGTGCCGCGACAGGTCTGTCCGATATCCGTCTGCGTTCACGTGGCACCGACACCGTGATGCCGCGAGCACTCGAGGGGGATGCGATGGGCTCGACATGTACAGCTGCCGCGACGGGGGCACCTGCATGACCGCTCGGTCGACAGGAGCCAGGTTCAGAGCGTGCGAGTGGCCGCGACAGGAGTGGTCCCGTCAACGCTCGAAGCCGTCGTCATGCAGCTCCGGGCCGCGCTCGCCATCGCCGAGGCCGCGCTGGACCAGGACGTCACCGACCAGCCGACGGTCTACACCGTCGCCGACGTCGCACGCATCGTCGGCTGCAGCGAGGAGACCGTCCGGCGGCGCATCCACGCCGGGCAGCTCGACGCTGTCACGAGCGGCGCGCGCTGGCTCGTCAGCGCGGCGGCGCTTGACCGCTACCTGTCGGGCGACAGCTCGTCGAGCACCTCGGCGGCGTGAGCGCGCGCGTCGTCAGCCATGTGCCCGTAGAGATCGCTCGTCAGCCGCTGGGTCTTGTGGCGTAGCACGTACTGCACGTCGGTCAGGCTCTTGCCCGCCGCGAGCAGCGCGCTCGCGGTCTGGTGGCGGATGCCGTGCGGCGTCACGCGCGGCACGCCGGCCTGCGCGCACAGCGCGGTCAGCGGCTTGCCGATCGAGGTGCCGCGCAGCGGGGTGCCGGCGCGCGCCGTGAACAGCTGTCCGTGCTCCTGCCAGCCGTCCCATGCCGCCCACACGGCGCGCACCTCCAAGTGCCGGTTGACGGCGCTGACCGCGAACTCCGGCAGCGCGAGCCAGACATCGTCCTCGCCCTTGGTCGTCTTGATGACCCACCGGCCACCCTTGCGCCAGCTCAGGTTGCGGTGCACCCGAACCCGGGCGCGGGACAGGTCGACGTCGTCGACGTGCAGCGCGAGCGCTTCTGACGGCCGCAGACCGGTGCCGAGCTGGGCGAGCCACAGGTTGCCGTGCAGCTGTGGCGTCTCGGCCGCGACGGCGATGAACGCACCCGCCTGCGCATGGGTCCATGGCGTGACGTGCTTCGCGACGACGCGCGGGCCCTCCACACCGCGGGCGGGATTCCGGCCGATGAGGTCGCGCTTGACCGCCACGCTCAGCGCGACCGACAACGTGCGCAACGCCTTCTGCCGCCCGCGAGCACCGAGACCATCGTCGTCGAGCTCGTCGAGCCAGTCCTCGAGCAGGGTTGCCGTCAGGTCGGTCAGGCCGACGGTGCCGATGCGCGGCGTGATGTGCAGCCGCACCGACGACTCGTAGCCGTCCATCGTCTCCTCGGCGAGACGGCCGTTCGCGACGCGGCGCGGCAGGTACTCGGCCGTCCACCACGCGAGGAAGTCACCGAGCTTCTCGTCCGAGGTCCAGCCGGCCATCCGCTTGGCGCGCTTGGCGACCGCTTCCTCGACCGTCGGGGCGGTGACCGCGCGTCGCCTGCCGCTCGCGTCGTACCAAGGCGCGCCCCACCGCGCCCCGCCATCGATCGGATACAGCTTCCCTACTCGCACATGCGGAGGGTATGACTGCTACAAGAACTGCTACAGAGTTATCCACAGGTGCCGTGGGGCGGAGCGCATTTCCGCTGATCAGAGTGCGAGGCCGGGGCGGGAATCGAACCCGCGAATAAGGGCTTTGCAGGCCCCTGCCTTACCACTTGGCTACCCGGCCGGAACGGGCCACAGTGTACGCGCGGCGCCACGAACGGCCAGCACGCGGATGCGGCACCCCCGGCACCGTATCGGGCGCGAACGACGTGTACCGGACACGGCGGACACCGTCGACGGTGTCCGCCGTGTCCGGTACGAATCGCTCCGGCCCGGCGTCACTCCGTCCGGGAGCGTGCAGCCCACGCACGACGGAACGACTCGGCCGTCAGCGCCGCCCAGCCCAGCACGCCGACGACGCGGATCAGGCGGGGCAGGTCCCGACCGTCGAGCGGGTCGATCTTCGCGAACCGCCCGACCCTCGTGATCGAGTCGGCCAGGTGCTGGTCGGGCCGCAGACGCGGGGCGCGGTCGACGTGCGCGCGATCGACGCGCGCGCGGTCGGCGTCGTGGTCGGGCACGGTCACATGCGCTCGATCATGGCGTCGGCGAACTCGCTGGTCTTCAGCAGGGTGGCACCGTCCATCTGGCGCTCGAAGTCGTACGTGACCAGCTTCTCGGAGATGGCCGCCTCCATCGAGGAGACGATCATGTCCGCCGCCTCCGGCCACCCCATGCGCTGCAGCATCGACACGCCGGACAGGATGAGCGACCCGGGGTTGACCTTGTCCTGCCCCGCGTACTTCGGCGCCGTGCCGTGCGTGGCCTCGAACACCGAGACGCCCGTCTCGTAGTTGATGTTGCCCCCCGGCGCGATGCCGATGCCGCCGACCTGGGCGGCGAGCGCGTCGGAGATGTAGTCGCCGTTCAGGTTCATCGTCGCGATGACGTCGTACTCCGACGGACGGGTCAGGATCTGCTGGAGCATCGCGTCGGCGATGACGTCCTCGACGAGCAGCCTGTCGCCCGGGTCGCCACCGCAGTCCTCCCAGCTGACGGCGGCGTCCGAGAACTCGTCCTTGACGAGCTCATAGCCCCAGGAGCGGAACGCGCCCTCGGTGAACTTCATGATGTTGCCCTTGTGCACCAGCGTCACCTTGCGCCGGTCGTTGTCGAGCGCGTAGTTGATCGCCGCGCGGATCAGGCGCTTCGACCCGGTCTCGCTGATCGGCTTGATGCCCAGACCCGAATCCTCGCGGATGTCCCAGCCGTAGGTGTCGGCGAAGAACTTCAGCGCCTGACGCGCCTCGTCGGTGCCCTCCTGCAACTCCTTGCCGGCGTAGACGTCCTCGGTGTTCTCCCGGAAGATCACCATGTCGACCTTCTCGGGGTGCTTGACAGGGCTCGGCACGCCCTTGTACCAGCGCACGGGACGCAGGCACACGTACAGGTCGAGCTTCTGGCGGATGGCCACGTTGAGGCTGCGGAAGCCCTCCCCCACCGGCGTCGTCAGCGGGCCCTTGATGCCGACCAGGTGCTCCTCGAACGCGTCGAGCGTGGCCTGCGGCAGCCACTCGCCGACCTCGTCGTTGGCCTTCTCGCCGGCGAGCACCTCCGTCCACTCGATCCGGCGGTCGCCGTCGTACGCCTTGTCGACCGCGGCGTCGAACACGCGCACGGCGGCGGCCCAGATGTCCGGACCCGTGCCATCGCCCTCGATGAAGGGGATGATCGGCTCGTCGGGTACGCGCAGTCCGTCGCTGGTCTTCTCGATCTTGTCGGCCACCGTCACTCTCCTGTTGGTCACACCTGTGGCTGCATCTTGCCCCCACCGCGCGGTTCATCACCGTGCGCCGGTAACGGATCCACGATCGGCGAGCCTATCCGTCTCCGCCCACACGGCCCGAGCGTCCCGCTCACGCGGCAGAATGTCGGTCTGACCCGATGTCGAGCCTCTCTGGGACGAATGGAGCAACGATGGCAGCTGCGTCGCAGCGCGACGCGTTGACCGTCGAACGTCCCGCGACGGCGGACGTCGCCACCGCTCAGGGACGTGCGAGCTGGTTCGTGCACCTCGTATGGCTCGTCCTGCTGGCGGAGCTGTCGTGGGCGCTCAGCGCCGTGACGATCGCGATGCTCGGCGTCTTCTCACTGCTGCCGGTCGTGATCGCCACCGCGGTGCTGACGGCGGGCCTGTGGCACGTCACGCGCGGCGCGCGGGCCGTCGCCGACCCGATCGACCGTCGCGCGCGCTCGTGGGTGCGCGTGGCGGCCGTGGCGGTCGCGGTCGCGGCGACGGTGGTCAATGGCGCGCTGCCCGGCGAGCACATGCAGACCGGGCGCGACGGCGGCACGTACACGGCCACGGCCGGGTGGATCGTCTCGGACGGCGACCTGATCATCGATGCCGCCCGACCGCCGTTCGACGACACCGCAGGGCTCGGCTACTTCGCCGCGGGCTTCCACGAGATCGTGCCCGACGGCCCGCTCTACGCGCAGTTCATGCACGCCTTCCCCTCGATGATGGCGACGGTCGCTGCGGCCGCCGGACTCGACGTGATGGTGCGGGCCAACGCGCTGCTCGGCGGGTTGGCGCTGCTGCTGCTGTTCGCCTTCGCCGAGCGGGTGGTCCGGCCACTGCCGGCCCTGCTCGTCCAGGTCGCGTTGGCGGTCAACCTGGTGTTCATCTACTTCACCCGCGCCCCGTTCTCCGAGCTGCTCACGATGGGGATGATCTTCGGCGGGCTGTGGGCGCTCGACCACGCCGCGGACCGCCGCGACCGCGCGACCGGTGTCGTGGCCGGCATGGTGCTCGGTGGCGCGTTCCTGGCCCGGCTCGACGGGCTGGTCGTGCTGTTGATGCTGCTGCTGGCGTTGCTGCCACCCGCGGTCGTCGGTCGGATGCGCCGCGTCGCACCGTGGGTGCTCGCGGGCATGGGCGTCACCACCGCGATCGCGGCGGTCGATCTGTTCGTGTTCGCCCCGTTCTACGTCGAACTGCACGTGTCGTTCCTGGTGCCGCTCGCGCTGGCGTTCCTGGCCGTCGCAGGACTCGCGGCGCTCGCGCGCACCCGGCAGGGCAGAGCGCTCACGGCCGCCGTGCTGCGGCACCGCGCAAGGATCGCGCTCGGCCTGGCCGTCCTGATCGCGCTCGCAGGCATCGTCGCCTACGCCGTGCGCCCGTCGCTGCCACCCGCGACCTGGGACCGCACGACGCCCATCGGCTTCCTCCAGCAGCAGGAGGGCGAGCCGGTCAACGAGGCGCGCACCTACGCCGAGGACACGGCGCGGTGGCTGGCGTGGTACCTCGGGCTGCCCGCGCTGGCCGCCGGAGTGGCCGGCTGGGCGTGGATGACGCGGGACGTGGTCGCGGCTCGGATCGGCCGGCTGGTGCCGTTCCTGATGACCTTCAGCGGCGTGGCCGTGCTGTACGTGTGGAAGCCGTCGATCACGCCGGACCACATCTGGGCGGATCGGCGGTTCCTGCCCGTCGTCCTGCCCGGATTGCTGCTGTGCGCGGCCTGGCTGCTGGATCGGTTGTGGGCACGCGCCGGCGCCGGCACGCGCCGCCTGGTGGTGCGCGCGACCGTCGTCGCGGCGGCGGTCCTGGTGGTGGTACCGCCGGTGCTGACGACCCGGCCCGTCGCGGCGCTGCACGAGGAGGCCGGGTTCGCGGACCAGGTGACGCAGGCGTGCCGGCGACTCGGCGACGATGCCGCGCTGCTGCTGCTCGACGAGACCGGCTCCGCCATGCACTACCGCATGACGCAACCGCTGCGCGCGCACTGCGGCGTGCCCGCGGCGTGGGCCGACGAGGCGATCTCCAACGAGCGCATCCTGGAGCTCGCCGGCCGGGCGGGCGGGCGGACGCTGTACGTGCTCGCCGCCCGGCCGACGACGTTCGCGGGACGCCCGACGGGTGAACCCTTCGTCCTGCTGCAGCACCGCAGCACCAGGCTGGCGCCCACCTTGACGATGCCGCCGCAGACGCTCGAGAGCTATGGTCTGGATGTGTTCGCCGCTCCGGTGGAGGCGCGGCGCTGAACGCCGCCGGGCGCTCGATGGACGCGACACCGACGATGACGACGAGGGGTGAGGCAGCCGACATGGGATCAGCGGCGACCGACTCGGCCGCCACTGCCACCGCGGCAGGACGGAGCGCCGCCGCGGTGACGCGCCTGCGGGCGCTGGCCGCGCTGTGCCGACCGAGGCAGTGGATCAAGAACGTGCTCGTGCTGGCCGCGCCGGTCGCGGCGGGACGCATCCTCGACCCGTCGACGGTCGGGCGCGCGCTGATCGCGGTGGTCGCCTTCACCCTGGTCGCATCCGGCGTGTACTGGGTGAACGACGCCGTCGACGCGCACACCGATCGTCTGCACCCGACCAAGCGGCACCGCCCGGTCGCTTCGGGGCGTGTCGACCGCCGCACGGCGCTCGTCGGCGGTGCGGCGTTGCAGATCGCCGCCATCGTGCTGTCGTGGCTCGCCATCGGCCCCGCGCTGGCCGCGGTGATCGTCGTCTACGCGGCGCTGCAGTTCGCCTACAGCGTCCAGCTCAAGCGCGTGCCCGTCGCCGAGCTGATGATCGTTGCATCCGGATTCGTGATCCGGGCGCTCGCGGGAGGCGTGGCCACGGACATTGCCCTGACCGAGTGGTTCCTGATCGTCACGAGCTTCGCCGCGCTGTTCGTCGTCGCCGGCAAGCGCTACGCCGAGTCGATCGCCATGGGCGAGCTGGCGGGCGAGCACCGCGCGGTCCTCGAACGCTATCCGCAGGCGTTCCTCCAGCAGGTCGTGGGCGTGTGCCTGGCCGTGACACTGCTGGCCTACTGCCTGTGGGCGTTCCGCACGTCCACGCTCGTGACCGGAAGGACGCCCAGCCTCTGGGTCGCGTTGTCGGTCGTGCCCGTCACGCTCATCGCACTGCGCTACCTGCTGCTCGTCGCGGCCGGGCGCACGGGTGAGCCCGAGGACCTGATCCTGCGCGACCGGGTCACGGCGCTGGGCGTGCTGGCGTCGGGCGCGATGGTGCTGTTCGGGCTGTACGGCTGATGCCGCCCGCGATCCTGGCGGGCTGGGGACGCACCACCGCGAGTGCGTCGCAGGTCGTCCGCCCGCCCGCCGATGCGGATGCTGCGCCACCCGACGACCCCCGCGGGGTCGTGGCGCGCGGGAGCGGCCGCAGCTATGGCGACGCCGCGCAGAACGCGGGTGGCGTGGTCGTCGCCATGCGCGCCCGCCACCGGCTGCACGCGTTCGATGCAGCCGCCGGCACCGTGCGGGTCGATGCAGGGATCACCCTCGACGAACTGCTGCGCGCGGTGGTGCCGCACGGGTGGTTCCTGCCGGTCGTCCCGGGCACGAGGATGATCACCGTCGGTGGCGCGATCGCCGCCGACGTGCACGGCAAGAACCACGTGGCGGCCGGCAGCCTGCGCCGGCACCTGCGGGGCTTCACCCTGCTGCTGGCCGACGGGACCAGGCGCTGGGTGACACCCGACGACCACGAGGTCTTCGCCGCGACGCTCGGGGGCATGGGGCTGACGGGCATCGTGCTGGACGCCGAACTGACGCTGCGACGGATCGCCACGGCCTGGGTGCGCGCGCGGACCACGGTCACCACCGATCTGGCCGCGACGATCGCGGCGCTGGATGCGGCCGACGACGAGTACCGCATCGCGACACTGGACCTCGGTCAGGCTGGCCCGCGCATGGGTCGCGCGATCGTCGAGACGGCCACCCACGCGTCGGTGGACGACCTCACGGATCGCGAGCCGGGCCTGACCGCATACGGGCCCCGGGCACCGGTCACCGTGCCGGACGCCGTCCCACCGGGCCTGCTCAACCGGCTGTCCGCGCGGATGCTCAACGCCGTGTGGTTCGCACGTGCTCCGCGGCGCCCACGGGTCCACCTCGTCGACCTGCCCACCTTCTTCCATCCGCTCGACGCCGTCGGTCACTGGAACCGGCTGTACGGTCCACGAGGCTTCGTGCAGTACCAGTTCGCCGTGCCGCTCGGTCATGAGGACGCGCTCGCGCGCGTCGCCCAGCGGCTGGCAGCCGACCCGTGCCCCACGTTCGTCGTGGTGCTCAAGCGGCTGGGACCCGGCGGCGGCATGCTGTCGTTCCCACAGGAGGGATGGACGCTGGCCGCCGACATCCCGGCCGGCACGGCCGGGCTGGCGCGTCTGCTCGACACCTGCGACGACGACGTGTGCGAAGCTGGGGGCAGGGTGTACCTGGCGAAGGACGGCCGGCTGCGGGCCGACCGCATGCCGGTCATGTACCCGGAGCTCGACCGTTGGCGTCAGGTCCGCGACCGCATCGATCCGACCGGTCGCTGGCGCTCGGACCTCGGACGCAGATTGGGGTTGTGCACGTCATGAACGATGCGTTGGGTGTGCCCGGCACGGTCGTGCTGATGGGCGGCACGTCCGACATCGGCCTGGCCATCGTCGGCCGGCTGGTGGCCGCCGGGACGACGACGGTCGTGCTCGCGGGCCGCGATGCCCGTTGCCTGGACGCCACCGCCACAGAGCGCGTGCCCGCCGCCGCCAAGACCCACACGGTCGTCTACGACGCCGACGACGTCGCCGGTCACACCGCGGTCGTGAACCAGATCGCCGAGCAGGTCGGCGACATCGATCTGGTGATCTGCGCCGTCGGTGTGCTGGGCGACCACGCGGCCATGGTGGACGACCCGGTGCTGGCGGCCGGAATCATGCACAGCAGCTACGTCGGCCCTGCGGCCACGCTGCTGGCCGTCGCCTCCCGCCTGCGCCAGCAGGGTCACGGGCGGATCGTCGTGCTGTCGTCGGTGGCTGGCGAACGCGTGCGGGCCGCCAACTTCGTGTACGGCTCGGCCAAGGCAGGGCTCGACGGCTTCGCCCAGGGACTCGGCGACGCGCTGGCGGGTACCGGCGTGCAGGTGCTGATCGTGCGCCCCGGCTTCGTACGCACCCGTATGACGAGCCACCTGCCCGACGGGCCGTTCGCAACGACCGCCGAGCAGGTCGCCGACGCGACGGTCCGGGCGCTCCAGCGTGGCGACGACCTCGTGTGGGTGCCCGGCGTCGTGCGCTGGGTCATGGCGGTCCTGCGCCATCTGCCACGCCCGGTGTTCCGCCGCCTGTCCGGCTGAGCCGTCGCACCATGGACCGGGCCGTGAGGTCACCGGCGGTCATCGCCGCCATCGTGGCGGTCGTCGCACTGGCGATCGTGCTGCACGGCCTGGAGCTCGCGAGCCTGCGGCGGGTGTCACACGACGACACCATCAGCTTCCTCGCCGCGACGGGCCACCAGGGCGAGTTCCAGCGCGTCGTCGACGAACGGCTGGAGCCCGTCGCGCAGTGGGTGCCGGCATCGCGCTGGCAGGCGATGACGCGCATCGAGCAGCCACTGCCGCTCGTGACGATCGCCCGGGACCTCGGTCACCACGACATCCATCCGCCGGTCTACTTCTGGCTGCTGCACGTCTGGTCGTTGCTGGTGGGCGTGCACCTGTGGACCGGCCCCCTGCTCAATGTGCTGCTGCACGTCGCGACCGCCGTCGTGCTGTGGCGACTGGCGCGCCGGGTCCTGGGCTCGGCCCTGGCCGCGTGGGGGGTCACCGGCGTGTGGGCCACGCTTCCGGCGGTCGTCGAGACCGTCGGGTCCAGCCGGCAGTACAGCCTGGCCGCCCTGCTGTCGGTGCTGGTCGCGGCGGCATTCCTGCGGGCGCGCGACGAGCCGACGACGGCAGCAGCGCTCGCCGCGCTCATGACGTGGACCGCGCTGGGCATGCTGACGCTGTACACGTTCGGGCTGGTGGTGGCGGGGCTCGGCATCGTGTGCGCCGCCGACCTCCTGCGCGCCGAGCGACGTCGTGCGGCAGTGCGCTGCCTCGGCGCGATCGCCGTGGGCGGCATGGTGTTCCTCGCGGGACAGCCGTGGTTGCGCGAGATGCTCGCCCGTCAGCGCGACCAGGCCGAGGAGTTCACGGTGGCGCTGATGCTCCTGCGCTTCCGGCTGCTGCGCGAGGGCCTGCCGAGCTTCGCGGTCGCCGACCTGCCCACCACCGCGGGGCTCGCGCTGCTGGCGGGCGCCGCCGTGCTCGCGGTGTTGGCGTGGCGGACGCGTCCGCAGGCGCGTCCCGTGGTGCTCCTGGCGGTGTGGTTGCCGACCGCCCTGGCGGTCGCGTTCCTCGCCGCGGTCAGCCCCGGTGCTGCATGGCAGGCGCGCTACTTCAGCATCGCCCTGCCCTTCGTCGCGTTCCTGCCCGCGGCGGCGTGGCCCGCGCTGCGCGTCCTGCTCGCTGGACTCCGCCCGGTGGCCGCCATCGCGATCGCCACGTTCGTCGCCGCGGCCGTGGTCAACACGTCGGCGTTCGCCGCGGCGGCGAACGCTCCACCGGCCGAGACCCTCGACGGCCCCAGTCCGGCCGTGCTCGACAACATGGCCCGCGGCGTGCTCCTGCGCATCCTGTGGGACGCGCCACCGGACCTGCCCGTGTTCGCCGCCGATCAGGAGACACTGCTCGCCACCACGGACCGGTGGCTGCGGTGCGCGCCGGATCTGCCGTGCCACGCACGGCCGGTGACGCTGGCCACGCAGGTGCAGTACGAGGCCACCGCGGCGGGTCAGGAGGCACTGCTGTCGGCCGCGCGCGAGGTGCGGCGGGTGTCGCCGGCACCCGCCATCGACGCGATCTCCGAGCGCTACCGGCTGTCGGCACCCACGGCGGTCGCATCATCGACGGGCGAGGACGCGCGGGACGTCGCCGTCCAGGCCGGTGCACGATCGCGCACGGCGAGCACGATGATGCAGACGAGCACGAGGGCGCGGAGCACAGCCGCGCCGGCCAGCGCCGGGTACGGCGCCGACGGCGAGTAGCCGGCCCGGAACCCCAGGTACCAGAACTCGGTGAGGTACACCAGCGCGTCCGTCACGACGAACGCGGCCAGCGGCCACGTCCGTCGTGACGTGGCCACCAGCAGTGGCATCAACCACAGGTCGAACTGGGGCGAGTACACCTTGCTCGTCAGCAGGAACCAGGCGATCAGGGGGGTGAGCAGCACCCATTCGCGACCGGCGTGTCGCGCCCAGCCGATCGCGACGATGGCGACGGCACCGACCGCGAACGCGACCGCGCCCCACAGGTTGCGCTGCGCGACCGACGTGTGCACCAGGTCGAGCTCGGCCGCGACGGTCCACGACGCCGCGAACGTGCCGAGCCGCTCTGACGAGAACGTGTAGAACTCCGCCCAAGGCTCGAACGCGACGATCGCGACGGGCACGTTGACGACCAACCACGCGCCGGCCGCGCCGCCGAGCAGCCGTGTGACGTCGGCCACGGCACCCCGGCGCAGGTGCGCCAGCGCGAACAGCGGCAGCGCCAGCCCCGGGAACAACTTGGCAGCGGTGCCGAGCCCGACGGCGATGCCGGCGCTCAGCGCGCGACCCCGCTGATGCCCCGCGATGGCGACCATCAGAAGGAACATCGCCAGCAGGTCCCAGTTGTGGCCCACGTACAGGACCAGCGGCGGGGCGAGAGCCCACCACCACAGGCGGCGGTGCGGCACGCCGATGCGGGCCAGGACGGCCAGGATGCCCAGCGCGAGCGCGCCGTTGACCAGCGTGACCGCCGTGAGGAACACAGATGCCGAGCCCGTGGATCCCACCAGCGCGCGTGCGACCGCGCCCTCGAACCAGATCTGCGCCCCAGTCAGCACAGGGTACTCCAGCGCGGAGTCCAGATACGGGACAGCGCCCGCCGACACCTCCCGGATCGTCCAGAAGGGCACGACATCGGTGTAGCACCCGGTCGTGTACTGCTCGCCACCGTGCCAGGCGCCATCCACGTAGCAGTGCGCCTTGAACATCCATCCGGCGACGACGATCAGTGCCGCGGCCAGCAGCATGCCGACCGGCACGACGACACGTTGGGCGTCGCCGACGTGCTCGCCGGTCTCCATGCAGGTTCCTCCGGTGGTTGTGCCGGCCATCGGTGGGCCAGTCGTACGGACGTCGGTCGTGTCACGGCCACGACGCGTTAGTCTGCGCTGCGATCAGTCATGACCACATCCTTCATCGAGCACCTGCCGACCGCGCACTACCGCTCGTCACGCGACGAGCGCTCCACTGCAGCCGTGCTCCGTGCGACGCTGGCCGAACTCGACGACCGAGGCTACGCGTCCGCGTCGCTGCGGACCATCGCCGCCCGCGCCGAGGTGCCGCTCGAGACGGTGTTCTCGCAGTGGCGCTCCAAACAGCACCTGGTCCATGACGCGATCGAGCACCTCGCGGCGTCGCAGCCCCGTCCCGAGACCGGCGATGTCCGCACCGACCTGCTGCAGGTGGCCGAGGCATTCATCGAACTGCTGACCCACGCGGGGGCCGCGCAGGTGCTGCGGTCCATGGTCGCGGCGGTCGACGGCGACGGCGCCGCCGGCGTGGCGTTGCGCATCGGCGTGCTCGGAGAACGCCGAGCGGTCGTGCGCCGCATCGTGGAGCGCGGCCAGCGGCGCCAGCAGTTCCCGTCGTCGGTCCACCCCGGACTGGTGGCCGACGCACTCATCGGCGGGGTCGTGTACCGGCTGCTGGTCTCCAACGAGTCCCTCAACACCCGTACCGCCGCCGGCCTGGTCGACGCGATCGTCGTCGGTCAGACCGACGCCTGAGGCTGCTCACCGCGGGGGCCTGGGCGCCCCTGCCCCGTTCGAGCGCCGCGAGCAGTGTGGCCTTGTCGTCGACGAACCGCTTGTCGGTCACGACGTCGGTGCCCCGCGGACGTGGCAACCGCACGGGCAGGCGCTCGACGATCCGCGCCGGACGATCCGACAGAACGACCACCTCGTCGCACAGCACGAGGGCCTCCTCGATGTCGTGCGTGACGAGCAGCACCGTCCGCGGGTCGTCCGCCAGCACCTGCTGCAGCCAGCCGTGCATGTCGCGGCGGGTGATGGCGTCGAGCGCACCGAACGGTTCGTCGAGCAGCAGGACGTCGCGCCCGCACAGGAACGTCCGCAGCAGCGCGAGGCGTTGGCGCATGCCGCCGGACAAGGTCGCCGGCCACGCGTGCTCGAACCCCGCGAGGCCGAAGCGGTCGAACAGCGCACGTGCCTGCCGCTCCGCCTCGCGCCGATCCGTGCCGGCGATCTCCGCGCCGACAACGGCGTTGCCCAGGGCACGCCGCCACGGCAGCAGCAGGTCGCGCTGGGGCATGTAGGCCGTGCCTCCCGGAGCGCCGACCACCGAACGTCCGTCGATCGTGACCGTCCCGGCGTCGGGCACCAGCAGGCCGGCAAGCACCCGCAGCACGGTGCTCTTGCCGCACCCGCTGGGTCCCACCAACCCGGTGAAGGAGCCGGGCGGCACGTGCAGGGACAGGTCGTCGAGCACGTCGACGTCGCCGAAGCGGTGACGCAGCCCCGAGACCTCGATCACGGCGGGATCCGTGCTCCGTGGCGACCCCGGTCAACCACTCGGCGCAGCCGACGGGGCCGACGCTTCGCCCTCCGCGGAGGACGCGGCGGCCGGAAGGAAATCGTTCGTCCAGGACGCGTCGACGGCGACGTCGCCGGACAGGATGCCCGCCTCGGTCAGGAACGCGGTGAAGTCGGTCCACACCTGCGGGTCCTGCACGCCCCACGCACCGTCCGGCGCGTACTCCGGTGCCAGGTACTCCGCGCTCGCGCGGACCAGGTCCTCGTCGAGCTCGGGTGCGGCGGCCAGCAGCGCGTCGGACGCGGCCGACGGGTCGCTGGCCGCGACCTCGTACCCACGGGTCGTCGCCTCCATGAAGGCCGTGACGATCTCCGGATCGTCCTCGATCAGCGACTCCGACGTCGCGAGCAGCGGTGTGTACCAGTTGGGGATGCAGTCGAAGTGCTCGTCGAAGGGGATCGACGTGGTGTCGACACCGGCCTGCGCGAGCCTGATGCCGTCCCAGCCGTCGAAGATCCAGACG
The DNA here is from genome assembly GCA_036374135.1 of Euzebyales bacterium. Classification (NCBI taxonomy): domain Bacteria; kingdom Bacillati; phylum Actinomycetota; class Nitriliruptoria; order Euzebyales; species Euzebyales bacterium. The sequence continues at coordinate 12,491 of DASUUK010000051.1, read as the reverse complement.
AAGTCGTAGAAGTCCCGCTCCAGCCCCGCGCGGTAGTCGACGTTGCCGACCTCGACGAAGTCGACCGCTCCGGGATCGCCTCCGTCACATTCCACGAGCCGGCTGACGAGCTCGGTCTCGAGCTCACCACCGAAGCCGCCGTAACGGTGCCCTGCCAGATCCGCAGGCCGCTCGACGCCCTCGTCGGCCAGCATGACCAGGCTGGAGGTGTTGGTCGGGATGATCGCGGCGATCGACACGACCGGCGCGCCCTGGGCGCGCGCCGGCAGCAGTTGCTCCTGCACCGACACCGCGAAGTCGGCGTCACCGGAGGCGAGCGCCGGCAGGCCGCCCTGCTCACCGGGCTGGATGATCTCGACGTCGAGTCCCTCGTCCCCGTACCAGCCGTTCGCCTCCGCCAGGTACAGCCCGGAGTGGTTCGTGTTCGGGGTCCAGTCCAGCATCACCGTGACGTCCCGCGGTGCGCTGTCGTCGGCGTCCGTCGACGTGGTCCCGGTCGTGGCCGCCGGCTCGCTGCCGGTGCCGGCAGCGTCCGTCGTCGCGGCCTCGCCGCCGCACGCGGCGGCCAGCACGGCCAGCACGGCCAGCACGGCCAGCACCGTCACCCGGGTCGTTCTCCGGTTCATGTGCGCTTCCTCTGTTCGCGTTCGACGCGCTGCCACGGCGCGGCGATCCTCGACAACAGGTCGACGATTCCGAACAGCGCGACACTGAGGACCGTGATGACCGCGACGCCGACGAACACCCGATCGACACGGAACGACCGCTGCGACCGGGTGAGGAACAGGCCGAGACCACTGCTGGCTCCCACCCATTCACCGATCACCGCACCCGCGATCGCGTACGCCGACGCGATGCGCAGGCCGGCGAAGAAGGCCGGGGTCGCGGCCGGGATCAGGACCATGCGCAGGATCTCACGGCGTCCCGCCCCCATGCTGCGCAGGAGGTCGATCTGTTCAGGATCGGTCGACGCCAGGCCCTGCACCGTCGAGATGGCCACGGGGAACACGGCGATCAGCGCGACCACCACCACCTTGGGCGTCAGGCCGAACCCGAACCACAGCACAAGCAGCGGTGCGAGCACCACCATCGGTACGGTCTGGCTGGCGACCAGCAGCGGATACGTCAGCCGCCGGAACACGGGCACGGCCCAGACGGCGACGGCGAGCACGACCCCGGCGAGCGCACCGATGACGATGCCGACGAGCGCCTCGGTCACCGTGGTCACGATGTGCTCGCCCAGCAGCGGGCGGACCTCGCCGAACGCGCGCAGGATGGCCGACGGGGGCGGCAGGATGTAGGCGGGCGTGCCGAGCACGCGCACGCTGACCTCCCAGCAGAGCAGCAGCACGGCGATCAACGCCGCCGGCGGAACCCACCGTTCGACACGGATCCTGTCCGCCACGCGCGCCTACCCCGACGGCGGCGCGCCCGGTTCGACGGAGGACCCGGCGGGCCCCCTCCACCCGCCGGGATCCTCCGCTACGCCCGGGTCGCCGTCGCGCTCGGCGCGGTCGGGCGTGGCGCGGAACTTGGCCGTCAGATCCTGCATCCGGGGCGTCCGCTCCGGATCGGAGGCGCCCGCCACCTTGATCACGGTCACCGCCGAGTCGGCTCCGGCGGCGAGGCAGGTCTCGTGCACCCGCCGCAGCAACGGCCAGACGTCGTCGGCATCGCCCTGCAGGGTCGTGCCGAGCGCGCCGACCTCGTAGGTCACGCCGGAGTGTTCGATCTCAGCGATCGCCGCCTCGACGTGGGCGTGACGGTTGTCAGGCGTGCCCGGCGGCGTCGGCAGGCACTGGATCTCGGCCAGGATCATGCCGGGACCTCCTCGTCGGTCGTCGACCTGTCCTCGGCGCGCGAGTCGCGACGCTCGCCGCCCGGGCGGACGACGAGCAGCACACCATCGTCCAGCGCGACCGTCGCGCGGGGCGCCGCCAGCTCGTTGCTCACGCCGCGGCTGGAGAGCGGCTCGAGCATCTCGTCACGCAGTGGATAGCGCAGGCCGTCGGTGACCACGCCGTGTGCCGGCCCGTCGATCGCGAACAGCGACACGACGCTGCCCGGCTCCCCTGTCATGGTGTGGCGGTCGCGCACGACCGTCACCTCGGCGTCGCCGATCAGCGCCCGGACACACATCGCCGCGTAGCGCGGCGCCGCGAGGACCAGCAGGTTCGCCAGCGCATGGTCGAGCCGTCCGCCACCGCCGGAGACGACCACCACGCTGTCGGCGCCAACGTCGAGCGCGCGGTCGAGTGCCAGCACGATGTCAGTCTGGTCCTTGGCGCGCGGATGCCGTTCGATCTCCAGGCCGTCACGCGCCAGCGCCGCCGGATCGGCGCTGTCGAAGTCGCCGACGACGACATCGACGGTGAACCCGAGCTCGTCGGCAACGTGCAGCCCGGAGTCGGCAGCGATGACGTGGCCGACCGGGCCGATGCGTTCGGCGAGCGCCGGATCGACCGTGTCGCCGCCAGCGACGACGAGAACGACGGCCGATGGGTCCCTCTGCACGTGCCGTACCCTCCCTTCGCTGGCATTACCCAGATCAGGTTCCTGCGGGTCGGCGGCGCCTGCATCCGCCCTCTCAGCCCGGTTGCCCGAGCTCCCCGGTGTGATGTGCGCCCACCATAGCAGCCGACCACGGGCGCGCGGTAGGCGTCGCACACGCGAACGGCACGACCTTCGTGGGTCGCGCCGTCGGAAGAGCTCCGGGGGCGGGACTCGAACCCGCAACCTATCGGTTAACAGCCGAGCGCTCTGCCAGTTGAGCTACCCCGGACCGATGCAGTCGTCAACCCTAGCAGTCGCCACCACCTCGTGAGCGCGTGGCACGGGGCGTCGCGGTCACCTCGAGCCCATCATCGCAGGGCACGGTCGCGACGGCCATTGACAGGCCGTGCGTCGCCCCGCCCCGCGGCGCGTCGGCCACGTGCCCGCCGTTCCACGGCCAGGTGCGGCGGTACCATCGCGCGGGGGCCCGTAGCTCAGTGGTCAGAGCAGGGGACTCATAATCCTTTGGTCGCAGGTTCGATACCTGCCGGGCCCACCTCCTCGGCCACGGCGCCGCGCCGTCGGTCGGGCGCCGCGCCCGCCGCATGCGACGGCGTGCTGACAGATGGCGCTCTCACCGCCCTGCGGGCAGCCGCCGCGCCGGCCGACGGCCAGTGCGTCGCCACGGGCGTCAAGACCCTGGGTGGACCCACGATCGCCGCCGCCGCCAACGGCGACCTGCTGCGCTCGAACGTGGTCGACTTCGTGATCCGCGACCACGCGTTCAACAACGCCGACGAGACCGAGGCGCTGCTGGGGATCACCATCTGCGAGTGACCCTGTCACCGCCACGGACGCGCACCTGCGTCCTCGGCCGTCCACCGGATCCGGTGGCGCCGCTGTCGTTGGGGGTGGCCCACCGAGCCGTCCCGGTGTCGCAGTTCTCGACCGGATGGGTTGTAGCGTCGCGCTTGCGGAAAGATCACGCACCACACCACAACGAGGGAGCACGGATCCCATGAAGTTCCGCTTCGGTCTGATCATCGGTCTCGCGATCGGCTACGTGCTCGGGGCGCGGGCCGGCTACGAGCGCTACCAGCAGATCCAGTCGACCTGGCGTTCGGTGCGCGGCTCCGAGCCCGCGCAGCGCCTCGGCACCGAGGTGCGTGGCCTCGCCGACCGCACCAGCAGCCGGCTGGAGGAGAAGGCCTCGCGCGGCGTCGACCAGCTCAGCAACCAGATGCGCTCCGACGACGGCGGCGGCGCCACGAGCGAGATGGACCGGATGCGCTAGGGCCCGGTCACCCCGGGTCCACCCACCGGCGTCGCGTCACAGGTAGTCGCGCAGCACGTCGCTGCGCGACGGATGGCGCAGCTTGGCCAGGGTCTTCAGCTCGATCTGCCGCACCCGTTCACGGGTGACCCCGAACGCCTGTCCGACCTCCTCGAGCGTGCTCGGACGCTCGCCGTTCATGCCGAACCGCAGCCGGATCACCTCCTGCTCCCGGTCGGTCAGCTCGTGCAGCACGTTCTCGAGCTGCTCCTTGAGCATGGTGCCGCTCACGGCATCGACCGGCATCACGGCGTCGTCGTCGGGGATGAAGTCGCCCAGGCTGGCGTCCTCCTCCTGACGCAACGGCGCCTCGAGGCTGACGGGCTCCTGGCTGAGCGCCTGGATCTCACGCACGCGCTCGACGTCGATGCCGAGCTCCGCGGCGAGCTCCGCCTCGGTGGGCTCGCGACCCAGGTCCTGCACCATAGTGCGCTGCGCGCTGAACAGCCGGTTCATCGCGTCGCGGACGTGGGCGGGAACACGGATGGTGCGCGCCTGGTCGGCCAGCGCCCGGCTGATCGCCTGGCGGATCCACCACATCGCGTAGGTCGAGAACCGGTAGCCACGGCGATGATCGAACTTCTCGACCGCGCGGATCAGACCGAGGTTGCCCTCCTGCACCAGGTCGAGCAGATGCATGCCCCGATGCTGGTATCGCTTGGCGATCGAGACGACCAGACGCAGGTTCGCCTCGACCAGCCGCTTCTTGGCGGTGCGGCCCTGACGCGCGATCAACCGCAGGTTCGCGGTGCGTTCCGGCGACGCGTCACCGGCGGCCAGCAGTCCCTCAGCCTCGAGTCCCGCCTCGACGCGCTTGGAAAGATCGACCTCTTCGTCCGCCCGCAGCAGGCGCACGCGGCCGATCATGTTCAGATACGAGCGCGTGGCGTCATTCGCCGATCCGGAGTCCAACGACCGCGCCGAACTCATCGTGGGGTCGTCCGGCCCCCGGAACGGAGCTCAGTTGCGGTGCTGTCGCGTGGCACGTGCACCCCGTCCGCTACCCATCAGCCGCCCTCTACCAGCACGTGACGCTCGCGCACGAGCCGCTCCTTCTCGGCACTCAGCTCCCGTAGGCGCTTCCCGTCCACCGCTGCGTTCAGCCGGGCGAGTTGCACGCTGATCTCGGCGATCCTCCGCGCGAGTGTCGCGGCCCGTAACCGCATCACGTTCTCTGCCAGCTTATGCGGGTCGGCGGGTGTCGTGGGAGGGGCAACCGCCAACGCCCGGATCCGGGCGCGCGTCTGATCGTCCGGCAACCGCTCGAGCACGTCCGACAACCGGTGCCACGTACCGTTCGTCAACGCTGCGAACAACGTGCGGGACGCCGGCGCCGTGAAGTCCTCGGCCGTGACCTCCGTCCAGCCGTCGACCTCGACCTCGGGATGTTGGATCGCCGCCTGCAGCACGGCGCGCTCGAGCCTGAGCTGCGGATCGCGCGGCTGTGCGCCCGCCGTCCGCACCGGGTCCACCGGCGCCGAACGCGGTGTCGCACGGGACCCCCCGCCGGCCGCGAGATGTTCATCGAGCTCCCGCTCGATGAGGTCCGCCGACAGACGCGCCGCAGGGGCGACGATGTCCCGGATGTAGCTGTACCGCAGGAAGCGGTCGTCGAGTTGCGCGAGCAGCGGGAACGTCCGCCGGTACGCGTCGACCTGGCCTTCCGGCGTCGACGTGTCGGCCTGGGCCAGCAGGTACGCGATCTGGAACTCGACGGCGGTCGCCGTGGCTGCGAGGGCATCCTCGACCCGCGCGGGACCGGAGGCGGCCAGCTCCGCAGGATCCTGACCCTCGGGCAGCGACAGGACCCCGACCTCACGGATGCCCTGCTCGACGGCCAGGGCCCGCGCGCGATCGGCGGCCTGGTACCCGGCGTGGTCGGCGTCGAGCGCCAGTATGACGCGGCGCGCGAACTTCTCGAGCTGACCGAAGTGCTCGGCGGTCAGCGCCGTGCCGCACGTCGCAACGGTGTGGGTCGCCCCGGCGGAGTGCATGCCGATCACATCGAGGTAGCCTTCGACGACCACCGCCGTGTCACGGCGCTGGATGTCCGCGCGGGCCCAGTTGAGCCCGTACAGCACACGCGACTTCCGGTAGACCTCCGTCTCCGGCGAGTTGATGTACTTGGGCGCGTGCTGGTCGCGGCCGGTCGTCCGCAGGTCGAGACCGGGCACGATCCGGCCGCCGAACGCCACGACGTCGCGGCCACTCGCGTCGAGGATCGGGAAGATCACCCTCCCACGGAAGCGGTCCACCAGCCCCCGGCGACCGCGGGTCGCCAGCCCGGCGTCGGCGATCTCCTGCTGCCCGAAGCCCTCGGCGGTCAGGTGACGGACGGTGTCCTCCCATGCATCGGGCGCCCAACCCACCTGGAAGTGCTCGGCCACCTCGCGGGTCAGGCCGCGCCGGGTCAGATAGGTCCGCGCTGCCTCACCCGCCCCGGTCAGCAGCTGGGCCGAGAAGAACGTCCGCGCCTCGCCCAGGCACTCGACGAGCCGGGTCCGCCGGCCCAGCGCGCGGCGCTGTCCGGGCGACAGCTCCTCGTAGCGCAGGGTCACGCCTTCGATGCGCGCCAGACGTTCGACCGCCTCCGGGAACGTCAGCGCCTCGATGCGCTGGAGGAAGTCGTACACGTCGCCACCGGCGTCGCAGCCGAAGCAGTGGAAGAAGCCCCGCGCCGGGTCGACGAAGAACGACGGGGTCCGCTCGTCGTGGAACGGGCACAGCCCCCGCAACCTGCTGCCACTGCGCTTGAGCGCGGTGTAGTCGCTGACGACCGCCGCAAGGTTGGCACGCTCACGCAGGGACTGGACGTCCTCCTCGTTGATCCTGCCCGCCACGCGCGCTCCTGTCGTGCACGTACGAATATGCCAGCTGTGCCGGTGGCATGATCGGTGCATGCTCGGCTCAGCTCATCGTGGGCGCGGTGACGCGCGCGGCCCCGACGACGAGGCAACGGATCAGCCGGCTCCGGACACCGACGCCGCGGAGCCGAACGGTCCGCGTCAGCCACTGGCCTTCGAGCCCGGTGACGACGACGGCTGGCACGAGCTGGCGCGGGGGTACCGGCTTGCCGGCCTGTTGCTGAGCGCGCACCGCATGGGTCTGTTGCGGCTGCTCTCGGACGGCGAGGTCCAGCAGGTCGACGCGATGGCGACGCACCTGCTCGCCGACCGCAAGCTGCTCGCCGACATCTGTCGTGCGCTGCGCGCGACCGGGCTGCTCGAGCAGGTCGCCGACGGCTGGCGACTGACACCGGCGGGCGCCCGGCTGGCGAGCGATCACGTCGCGAGCCTCGAGCTTGACGCCATGGCCGAGGACTACCGGCGCTGGGGTGAGCTCGACCGTCACGCGCGGACGCTGTGGCGCGACGGCCGCACCGAACCCGACAGGCACGGCGACGCCGATGTGGACAGCAGCGTGCAGGCGGCCCGGCGCTACGCGCGGCGCATGAGCAGCCGGCGACGGCTGCAGGCCGCCAGGCTCGTGGGCGGTGTCGAGCCGACGCGTCCGGTCACGGTCCTCGACGCGTGGGGCGGTGACGGCTACGTCTCCCGTGAGATCTGCGCATCGTGGCCACACGCGACCTGCACGGTGCTCGAGATCCCGACGGTGGCGCGCATCGCCGGCGAGGCCTGCGCCGGCCACCCGCGCATCGCGGTCGTGGCGGGCGACGTGCTCACCGGCGATCCGGCCGCGGCGCTGGGGGGTGGGACGGTCGACGTGGTCGTCCTGTCGCACGTGCTCCAGAGCCTCACCGAACGGCGTCGACGGGAACTGTCCGCCCAGATCGCACGGGTCCTGGCGCCGGGGGGGTGCTTGCTGTCGAGCGAGTTCGTGCTGCGCTGGAACGATCGCGACTCACTCGACGTGCTGCTGTGGACGGTCGCGCGCACCGCTGCCAACTGGCAGGGCGACGCGCTGTCGGCGTCGGAGCAGGACCTGCTGCTGCGGGGCAGCGGTCTGGCCGCCGTCGCGTCGTGGTGGGTCACGCGCTCGAGCCGGGCCGTGCTCGGCGTCAAGCCGGCCGCCGGGGTCGAGCCGGCGCTGCGTCCCGTGGCCGCCGGCACGCGGTGACACCGTTCGAGGAGCCGACCCGCGCGCTGCGGCTGTCGGGTTCCGGCGTGAACACGTCCCGGGCGTCTGCCCGCCCGCGCCCCGGGTTGCGAGCGCACGTCGCACCGACCATCGTGGACATGACCGCACACCCGAGGAGCGCTGACATCGTGGAACGCGTGACGCTGCGCGAACTGGCAGTGGCGACCCGGACCGCCGACGCGCTTGTCTACACCGTCGGCATCGCCGGCGTCGTCGCCGGTGGGCTGCTGCTGCGGGGCGGATCGACAGGGTTCGCGCTGGTGGCGTGGGTGCTGACGTTCGTCGCCGGCGCGGCGCTGCGACTGCTGTCGGCCATCACCCGCGGCATCGCCGACATCAAGCGCGGGCTCGAGGTGCAGCAGGATCCGCCGTCGCCCGTGCCGCCACCCCCCGACCCGGACGCGCCACCGGACCCCTATCGCCGCTGGGGCGGGTGGCACTGACGCCCACGCGCCGACCGGGGAGACCTGTCAACACCGAACCGGCGACAGCTCCCCACGTGAGCGCCCCACGCGCCGACCGGGGAGACCTGTCAACACCGATCGGCCGACATCTCCCCAGCCGGCGGCCTGACCGGGCGGTCAGCAGCGCGGGAGGCGCTCCGACAGGTAGCCGGTCAGCTGGTCGATGGCTACGCGGTCCTGCGCCATCGTGTCGCGGTCGCGCACGGTGACCTTGCGGTCCTCCTCGACCGTCTCGAAGTCGACCGTCACGCAGTACGGCGTGCCGATCTCGTCCTGGCGGCGGTAGCGGCGCCCGATCGCACCCGCGTCGTCGTACCGCGTGACGAACAGCGGCTTGAGCAGATCGTTGACCTCGTGGGCGGTCGGCACGAGCTTCTCGTTGCGCGACAGCGGGAGCACGGCCACCTTGATCGGCGCCAGTGCCGGGTGCAGCTTCAGCAGGGTCCGGCGTTCGACCTTGCCGCTGGCGGTCGGCGCCTCGTCCGTGCGGTAGGCGTCGACCAGGAACGCCAGCGCGCTGCGATCCACGCCGGCGGCCGGCTCGATGACGTAGGGCACGTAGCGCTCGTCGTTGGCCTGGTCGAAGTAGGACAGGTCGCGGCCCGAGAACTCCGAGTGCCGCCGCAGGTCGAAGTCGGTGCGGTTGGCGATGCCCTCCAGCTCGCTCCACGCGAACGGGAACCGGTACTCGACATCGACGGTCGCCTTGGCGTAGTGGCTGAGCTCGTCGGCGGCGTGCGGGCGGATGCGCAGGTTCTCCGGGCGCATGCCGAGGTCGACGTACCAGTCCCACCGCTGGGCGATCCAGTAGTCGTGCCACGCCTCGTCGGTGCCCGGGCGCACGAAGAACTCCATCTCCATCTGCTCGAACTCACGGACCCGGAAGATGAAGTTGCGCGGGGTGATCTCGTTGCGGAAGCTCTTGCCGACCTGCGCGATGCCGAACGGGATCTTCTGGCGGCTCGTCAGCTGGACGTGAGCGAAGTCGACGAACATGGCCTGCGCGGTCTCGGGGCGCATCCACACCTGCGCGCTCGTGTCCTCCGTCGGACCCACGAAGGTCTTGAACATCAGGTTGAAGGCCTTGGGGTCCGTGAAATCCTTGTTGCCGCAGTTGGGGCAGAAGATCTCGCCCGCCTTGTTCGGCTCGAGGTGGTCGGCCCGCCAGCGCTGGTTGCAGTTGGTGCACTCGACGAGCGGATCGGTGAAGCCCTCGACGTGACCCGACGCCTCCCACACGCGGGGGTGCATCAGGATCGACGCGTCGAGCTGCACCACGTCGTCACGCAGCTGCAACATCGAGCGCTTCCACGCCGCCTTGACGTTGTCCTTCAGCGCCGCACCGAGTGGACCGAAGTCCCAGGCGCCCCGCAGTCCGCCGTAGATCTCCGACGAACCGAAGATGATCCCGCGCCGCTTGCACAGCTCGACGATCGTGTCCATCGTCACGTCGTGCGGTCCGGCGACGGTGTCGGCGTCGTCCGCGACGACGGTGTGCGTCCGGGTGAACTCCGGGGGTAGGTCTGTCGGGGTGGCCACGTCGATCCTCCGATATGCAAAACCGGCCCCCGGGTGGCTCCGCGGGGACCGCGACGTCCGCCATCATACGGTCGCGACATCGACCGGGAGACAGCGGCGGCGGCCCACGGACCGCCGAGTTGATGCGCCACGACCACGGGAAGGCCCGGCTGATGCAATCACATCCGTCCCTGACGGCGAGCCTGCTGCGCCTGGTCGGCGCCGCCGAGGACGCGTTCCGCGTCCATCGTGTGCGCCGCAAGGTCGAGCGCGACAAGCTCGATCCGGTGGAGCTGCTCGCGCACCGCGGCTACGGGACGCCGAGGTGGCTGCGGCTGCAGGCGAGGGTGCTCGAGGCGCGGGGTGTGACACCTGGCGCGGTGACCGATGCGTGGTGGCGCAACGTCGCCGCCACCTACAACCGCCTCGTGTCCTCCGAGATCCCCGGTGCCGTCGTCCGCGCCACGATCGACGACCAGCGGGTCACGGCGACGACCAACTTCGAGGGCTACGTCCAGTTCGAGCTCGACAACCCGTCGCCCCATGCGACCGGCTGGCACGACGTGCAGCTGGAACTGCTCGGTCCCCTGGGCGCGGGACAGGAGGAGTGCCGCGTCGCCGCGCACGTGCTGGTGCCCGATCCGGCCGCCGAGGTCGGGATCATCAGCGACATCGACGACACGATCCTGCACACCGGACTGACCGAGACGGCCGGCATGCTGCGCACCACCCTGCTGCACAACGCGACGACACGGCTGCCGTACCCGGGTGTCGCGGCCTTCTACCGGGCGCTGCACTCCGGAGAGGGCCGCTGGCAGCGGCCGATCTTCTTCGTCTCGGGCAGCCCGTGGAACCTGTACGACATGATCACGCGGTTCATGGCCCTGCAGGACATCCCGCCCGGGCCGCTGTTCCTCAAGGACTGGGGCATCGACGAGCACAAGTTCATCCGCGAGGACACACACGACTACAAGCTCGCCCGCATCACCATGCTGCTCGAGACCTATCCGGAGCTGGATTTCGTGCTGATCGGCGACAGTGGGCAGGAGGATCCGGAGATCTACGCCGACGTGATCACGCGATGGCCCGACCGCGTCAGGGCGGTCTACATCCGCGATGTGACCGCCCACCGCTCGCGCGACGAGGCCGTGCGACGCCTGCTGCGCACGCTCGCCGACCACGACGTGCCCGCGGCGTTCGGCGCATCCACCCTCAGTGCCGCCGCCGATGCGGCGCAGCGCGGCCTCATCACCGAGGCCGGCCTCGAGGACGTCCGGCGCGAGACGTCCGAGGATCGCGCCGAACGCTGACGGACCTGGTGACCGTACGTACGCCGTCGTTGTGGTCAAGGACGAGCCCGGTCTGCTTGGCACGGCCGCGAATTCTGGTAGCGTCCCACGAGGCTGGTCGTAGAGAAAGGCGCGCGATGTCGGAGCAGCCGCTGATCGCGATACGCGGCGTCAACAAGTGGTTCGGCGACCTCCATGTGCTGCGCGACATCAACCTCGAGATCGGCCACCGCGAGGTCGTCGTCGTGATCGGGCCGTCGGGCTCGGGCAAGTCGACCCTGTGCCGGGCGATCAACCGGCTCGAGCCCATTCAGGAGGGCGAGATCACGATCGACGGCGTGACCCTGCCCGAAGAGGGCAAGGAGCTCGCGCGCCTGCGGGCCGACGTCGGCATGGTCTTCCAGCAGTTCAACCTGTTCGCGCACAAGACCATCCGCGAGAACGTGACGCTGGGTCCGATCAAGGTGCGCAAGCAGAGCAAGAAGGACGCTGACGCGCTCGCGCAGGAGCTGCTCGAGCGCGTCGGCGTCGCCAACCAGGCCGACAAGTACCCGGCCGAGCTGTCCGGTGGACAACAGCAACGTGTCGCGATCGCACGGGCGCTCGCGATGAGGCCGAAGGCGATGCTGTTCGACGAGCCGACATCGGCCCTCGACCCCGAGATGATCGCCGAGGTCCTCGACGTGATGCTTGAGTTGGCGGAGGAGGGTACTACGATGGTCGTAGTCACCCATGAGATGGGGTTCGCGCGCTCGGCCGCCCGCCGTGTGGCGTTCATGGACGAAGGGCAGATCGTGGAGATCGCGCCACCGGACAAGTTCTTCGACAACCCGGAGACGGCCCGTGCGCAGGACTTCCTCTCAAAGATCCTGGCACACTAGCTGGAAGGAACCAGCAATGCGAACACGACGACTGCGGGTCCTCGGACTCGTCATGATCCTCATGCTGCTGCTGGCAGCCTGCGGTGGCGGCGGTGAGGAGGCCGAGGAGGGCGGTGCCACCAGCGAGCCGGCTGGGGCCACGAGCGAGGCCGACGGCGCCGAGACCACGGTCGGCGCCGACGCTGAAGGCGTCCAGGCGCTCCGTGATGCCGGCACCGTGCGGATCGGCGTCAAGTACGACCAGCCGTTGTTCGGCGTCAACACGCCGAGCGGCGTCGAGGGCTTCGACGCCGAGATCGCCAAGCTGATGGTCGAGGGCATCTTCCGGGACGGCGATCCCGAGAGCCACATCGAGTTCACCGAGGCCGTGTCGGCCAACCGGGAGCCGTTCCTGCAGAACGACGAGGTCGACATG
>DASUUK010000050.1 GCA_036374135.1 Euzebyales bacterium | reverse complement strand
GTGCTGGTCCGCTTGCCCGCGCCACCCTGGTCCTCCGGTAGCAGCAGGTGCGCCTGGAAGGCTCGCAGGTGGCGCGTGGTGATCTCCTCGGGGTCGAGCGGGAGCCCCTGGTGGCCGAGGAACTCCGCCAGCGCGCGCACGCCGGCGACATACGAGCGGATCGTGTGCGTCGACTTGCCGGTCGAGCGCAGGTGGATCTCCCAGATCGCCAGGTCCCTGCCCAGCGGTCCCAGCTCGTCGTACTCGGTGCCCATCGACCACCTCGAATCGGTGTCAGATGAGCGTACGGGGCGCGCTGAGAGCGCTCGGAACTTATCCACTGTCGGAGCGCTGTGCTACGGCAATGAAGTGGCCCCTAACCGCGTTTCCGCAGGTCAGGGGCCTGAAATTGCTTCAGAATCGGGGTGGGCGATAGAGGATTTGAACCTCTGACCTCTTCCGCGTCAAGGAAGCGCTCTCCCCCTGAGCTAATCGCCCGGCGACCGACAGCATAGCGAATCGCCGCGTGGCGTGCGGGACGCCCGCTCACACGTTGAAGCGGATGTGCATGACGTCGCCGTCGGCGACCACGTAGTCCTTGCCTTCGATGCGCAGCCGGCCCGCGTCACGGGCAGCCGCCTCACCGCCGAGCACCACGTAGTCGTCGTAGCTGATGACCTCGGCCCTGATGAAGCCGCGCTGCATGTCGCTGTGGATGACCCCGGCGGCCTCCGGTGCACGGGCACCGGCGCGCACGGTCCATGCGCGCGCCTCCTTGGAGCTGGCGGTGAAGAACGTGAGCAATCCCAACAGGCGGTACGCGGCCGTGACGACGCGATCGAGGCCGGAGATCTCGAGCCCGAGGTCGGACAGGAACTCCGCGCGATCGTCGGCATCGAGCTCGGCGATCTGCGCCTCGACCTCGGCGCACATGAAGACGGCCTCGGCGCCCCGGTCGGCGGCGGCGCGGCGGAGCGCGGTCACGGCCTCGGAGTCCGGGTCGGGCACTTCGTCCTCGGCGACGTTGCCCGCGTACAGCACGGGCTTGGCGGTCAGCAGGCCGATCTCACGAGCGATCGCGGCCGCACCCGGGTCGCCGGCGGTGACGCTGCGGGCGGGTGCGCCGCCGCTGAGCTCGTCCCGCAGCGCCGCGAGGGCGTCGGCCCGCCAGCGGGCGTCCGCGCCACCGGACCTGGCCATGCGCGCCGCCTTGTCCGCGGCGCGCTCGGTCGTCTCGAGGTCCTTGAGTAACAGCTCGGTCTCGATGATCTCGATGTCGCGGGCGGGATCGACCGTGCCCTCGACGTGCACGACGTCGACGTCGTCGAAGCACCGCACGACGTGCACGATCGCGTCCACCTCACGGATGTGTGAAAGGAACTGGTTGCCCAGCCCCTCGCCGACGCTCGCGCCCTTGACCAGGCCGGCGATGTCGTGGAACTCCACCGCGGCCGGCACCGCGCGGGCCGACTTCGCGAGCCTCGAGAGGACGGCCAGGCGCTTGTCGGGCACACCGACGATGCCGACGTTCGGCTCGATCGTCGCGAACGGGTAGTTGGCGGCCGCGGCGCCCGCGGCGCTGACCGCGTTGAACAGCGTGGACTTGCCGACGTTGGGCAGGCCGACGATTCCAACGGAGAGGGTCATGGCTGAACAAACGGTCCTGAGGTCGTGGAGCTGGGACGCGTCCGACGACGGCACGACGTGCAGAGGTCGCCGGGGGAGTGCCCACCAACCTAGCCGTACCCGGGCCCCGGAGGCACGCGAACGTCGTGGATCGGACACCGACGTGTCTTCCGACCGTGTGGTTCGTGTCCGTATCGTGGCGTTCGCCGTCGGGCGGACCGGGCCCGCGGGCGCGCGGGGCGTGACGTGACGACGGGCGACGCGCTGAACGGTGGCGTCTACGCTGTCGCCATGCACGTCACCACGCGAGGCGCCGACGACGCGCCCGACCTGATCATGCTCCACGGAGGCATCGGCACCGGCGAGTACCACTGGGGTAAGCAGGCCGAGCCACTCGCCGAGCACTTCCACGTCCACCTCCCCGATCTGCCCGGTCACGGCAGCAGCCCGCTCGACGGGGCGGAGTTCTCGCGTGATCTGCTGGTCGACACAGTGATCGACTACATCGAGGACGTGGGGCCCCCCGTGCACCTGGCCGGCTTCAGCATGGGCGGTCACACCGCGTTGCCGCTCGTCGAGCGTCGCCCGGATCTGGTGTCGTCGCTGGTGCTGATCGGTGTGAGCATCCGCGAGCACGACGGTCTGCGGGCGTGGCGTGAGGTGTTCCATCCCGACCAGCTCGAACGAGACTATCCGTTCTGGGCGAAGACGCTGGCCAAGCTGCACGAGCCGCTCGGCAGCCGGGACGCCTGGCGCGACGTGTGTCTGCGCGACTCGAAGGGTCTCAGCGTCGACGTCGACATCGACGCACTGGCCGACTTGGAGGCACCGGTGCTGCTGATGCGCGGCGACCGCGACACCACGATCGACCACGGACAGTACGCCGAGCTGCGGTCGACGTTCTCGGGCAGCGAGGAGGCGGTGATCCCCGCCGGCGGCCACGACGTGCAACTGACCCGCGCCGACGTCGTGAGACCGTTGTTGCTCGACTTCTATCTGCGGGTACTGAAGCAGTGATGGCTGACCGCGATGTGGTCCAACGACTGACAGCCGACCGTCACCTGCAGCGAGGTGTGCTGATCGCCGCCTTCGCAGGCTGGAACGATGCGGGGGAGGCGGCGACCGGTGCGGTCGACGCGATCTCGCACCTGCTCGACGCCGAACCGACCGCGCAGATCGACCCGGAGGACTTCTTCGACTTCCAGGTCAACCGGCCGACTACTCACCTCGATCCCAGCGTCGGCAGGGTGCTGGACTGGCCGCAGAACCGCTTCCACGTGGCGCAGGTCGGCGATCGGGACATCATGCTGCTGTCGGGCACCGAGCCGAACCTGCGGTGGCGCACGTTCAGCGACGCAGTGCTCGGGTACGCCTCGGCGTTGGAGGTCGACACCATCATGTGCGTCGGCGCCCTGCAGGTCGACTCGCCCCATACCCGTCCGGTCCCACTCACCGGCCGTGGCTCCCGGCTGTCGGCCGTTGCCACGCTGGGCGTGAGGCGCAGCGACTACGAGGGCCCGACCGGCATCACCGGCGTGCTGACGCACAACGCGATGGAGCGCGGCTTCGAGACGTGGAGCATCTGGGCCGGTGTTCCCCACTACCTGTCGGGAACGACGTATGCGGCCGCGGCGCACTCGCTGGCGGAGGCCCTGGTCACGGCGCTGGACGTCGACGTGGATCTCGAACCGTTGTCCGAGGCGGCGCGCAAGCAGCACGACGAGATCGCCGAGGTCGTCGCGACCGACGATGACCTGTCGAGCTACGTCGCCGAGCTCGAGGAACGCGTCGACGCCGAGGACGAGGCCGGCGGGTTCGAGGAACTGCACGCCGAGCAGGTCACCGGCGACGAGCTGGCCGAGGCGTTCGAACGCTACCTTGCAGAGCGGGACGAGCGCACCGGCGACAGCTGACGGCGCGCGGCACCGCCCGCGCTACGGCGTCAGCCGCGCGCGCACCAGGGCGTTGACGCGGCCACCACCGGCCTGGCCCTTGACCTTCGGCATCACCGCGCCCATGACCCGCCCGAAGTCGCTCGCCGACGTGGCCCCCGTCTCGGCGATCGCCTCGTCGATGATCGCTGCCAGTGCCTCGTCCGACAGCTCGGCGGGCAGGTAGCGGCGCAGGACCTCGAGCTCGGCGACCTCAATGGCCTCGAGTTCGTCGCGTCCGGCTTCGGCGTAGGTGGCCGCCGCTTCCTCGCGGCGCTTGGCCTCCCGCCGGATCAGGGTCTGCACCTCGTCGTCTGTGACCTCGTCGCCGTGTCCGGCGCTCGTGCGGGCCTCCTTGATGCGGGCGAGCACCATGCGCAGCGAGGCGACCGCGTGGCGGTCACGGGCCTTCATGGCGGTGTGCAGGTCTGACTGGATCGTGTCGGCGAGCATGGGTGCGTCCTGTGCGGTGGTGCGGTTGGTGACGGCGGTCGGCCCCCATGTCCAGCGCACGTTGACGGCGTAGTTGAAGCCGGCGCCGGACAGGATGCCGACCAGCTGGGCGAGCCTGGGGTCGATGGCCTCCTTGGCCAGCGTAGCGACGCCGACGGTCACGCAGAACGCGACGAGCGACGACGTCTGGTAGCGCAGCAGGCGGCCGAGGTCCAGCTTGCGGATGTGGAACGTCCACAGCTCGTTCCACATGTAGTTGTGCACGATCGCGAGCTCGGTCGCGATCGCCGACGACCGTGTGAAGCCCCAACCGAGCTCGGTGTGGAGCACGTGCAGGATCGCCACGTTGAGAACGGTGCCGAGCACGCCGACGACGCCGAACCGGGTGAGCTGTCCGACCCAGATCCATCGGCTCGCGAACCCTCGTTGCGTCGTCGGCTCGGACGCGGTGCGGGCCGCGTCAGCGGACGTGACGGCGCCCGCGATGCCACCACCGCGCAGGCCGCTGTCCCGGGAGGTGTCAGTAGGCCGCATCGGCACCCGTCGCCTTCGCGCACGCCTGCGCGACCCGCCGCAGGCGTGCGGCATCCATCGCAGCGACGCCGGTCGCGCACCACGTCATCAGATCGGCCTCTACGTCCAGGCGCACGCGCCCCGGCTCGCTGTCGACGTCGACGTCGAGCTGGTCGGCGTGCACCTGCATGCGCAACGCCAGCGGCGGCAGCCAGTCATCGGTGTCGCCCACCTCGTCCGCGAGCCAGTCCCAGGTCTCCGGGGCGACCTCGCCCAGCAGCTGAGCCAGCTCGGGGAGATCGTCGAGCACGCGGTCGAGCAGTGCGCCGATCCGATGGAGGCGGTCGTCGACCTCGGCCGCGTGCTCGCGGCAGTAGACATGGTCCGGTGGCAGTGACGCGCCGCACACCGCACATTGATCGTCTCGGTACACGCTGGGAACCTTACAGCGTCGGTGAGCGCGTGGTCACGTCACTGAGCGCGTCGCGGATGAAGCGCAGCTGGATCCCCAGCAGGCTCGCCACCTGGTCCGGCTCGCGCGTGACGTGGGTCGTCGTCGACAGCGGCAGCACCGTGTGCGGCCGCCCGGCGTCGAGCAGCGCCCTGGAGAGCTGGAGTGTGTGTGCCGCGACGACGTTGTCGTCGGCGAGCCCGTGCAGCAGCAGGAGCGGTCGGCGCAGGTCGGGTGCGTCGCCGAGCAGACCGCTGCCGTCGTAGGCCGCCGGGTCGACGGCCGGATCCCCGAGATAGCGCTCGGTGTAGTGCGTGTCGTACAGGCGCCAGTCGGTGACGGGCGCGCCCGCGACCGCCGCATGGAACACGTCCGGTCGGCGCAGCACCGCCAGCGCGGCGAGGTAACCGCCGAACGACCAGCCACGGATCGCGACGCGCGCCAGATCGAGCATGGGCCAGCGCTCCGCGGCCGCCAGCAGGCCGTCGTGCTGGTCGGCGAGTGCGCAGCGCGCGAGATCGCCGTGGACGGCGTGCTCCCACGCCAGCCCGCGGCCCGGCGTGCCGCGTCCGTCGATGACCAGCACGCCGTATCCGGCCTCGGCGAACCACTGACTGGTCATGAAGCCGTGCACGGCGCGGCGCACCCGGCGTGCGTGCGGGCCCCCGTAGGGGTCGAGCAGCACCGGCAGCGGCCCGTCGACGTACCAGCTGGGCAGCAGCAGCGCCGCCTCCAGCCGCCGGCGACCGAGCTGCGCGAATTGCGGGACGGGTCGCAGCGGCGGATCGATCGGCGTCCGCGGCACTGTCGCAACCGGGCGTCCCTCACCGTCGCGGCGGACGGTCGTGGTGCCCGTGGCATCGTCGATGGTCGCACGATGGACGACCGTCGTCGACGCGTGCCGTACACCGGCGTGCACGCCGGTGATGTCGGTCAGCGGGGTGGCGACGCCCCGCTCGATGCGCCACAGGGCGGTGGACGTGGGATCGTCGGTGTTGGCGGCGACCACGATCCCGGTCGCGTCGGCGCCGAGCACGGCGTCGATGTGCAGTCCGGCGGGGGAGTGGGGTCGGCCGTCGACGTGGACCCTGCGCGTGTCCGACCCGGGGTCGTCCTCGATGGTCACCAGCGCCCCGTCGGACCAGCGTGGCACGCCGGGGACCAGCTCCACCCACGGATCGCCGTGGACGCACCCGCGCTGCCGGGTCGTGCCGTCGTCCTCGTCGACGGTCAGGATCGCCAGCTCGCGTTGGTCACGCGTCTGGACCGCCAGCGTCAGTGGTGCGCCGGGGTCCCACCGCACGGCGGCGAGATACGGCCACCGTTGCACGTCCCATTCGACGTCGAGGCGCCGCTGGCCGAGATCGACGATGGCGAGCCGGACCCGTGCGTTCGCGCGACCGGCGGCCGGATAGCGCAGCGGGCGCGGACTCGCCGAAGGGGTCACCGGCTCGTGCAGCCACCACTGGTCGACAGGTGTCGCGTCGACGCGGCACACGGCGATCCTGCTGCCGTCCGGTGACCACCAGTAGCCGCGCAGTCGCCCCATCTCCTCGGCGGCGACGAACTCGGGCAGGCCCCACGTCACGTCCGGGTCGTCGTCGTGGGCGATCTGACGCGCCACGCCGGTGGTGACATCTGCCACGTGCAGTGCTCCTCCGGTGACCCACGCGACGTGGGTGCCCGTGGGCGACGGGCGTGGATCGACCACGGCGTCGGTGTCGTCGATGATCCGCTGCGTCCCATCGGTCGTGGACAGCAGGTGCATCCGGCCGCCGTGCGCGAACGCGACCACAGCCAGATCCGGTGACGCCGCATAGCTCGTGACGCCGGCCGCGCGTTCGCGCGTGCGCTCCCGGTGCGCACGCTCCGCCGCCGGCACGTCCCGTTCGTCCCCGAGGTCGTCGGGGTCGACGATCAGTCGTGGCTGCGTGTCGTCATCCATGAGCCACAACCCGAGCCGGTGGTCCGAGGGTGAGCGCGCGGACAGGAAGCACCAGTGCCGACCGTCACCGGACACGGTGAACGACCGCGGTTGGGCGGCGACGGCCTGTTGGGTGACCGCCAGCGCGCGGGCGCGGTCGGTCAGCCAGTCGTCGGTCGGGCGGTTGCGGTCTACGGTGGTCGGTGTCACTCCGGGATCCGGTTGATTTCTGGCGCCGTGCCGGCGGATGCCGGTGATCCGGGGTCGGGGGACGCCGTTTCGGCGTCGCTGGCCGCGTCCGAGGTCGCGTCGCTGCCGGGCGAGGGCGCCTGAGCATCGTCGGCTGCATCGCCACCGGCCCCTGCGTCGCCTGGCCGGTCCCTCGGAGCGCCGTCAGCGGTGTCGCCGTCGACCGCTGCTGCGTCCACGCCCATCGCCGCCAGCCGTGGGCACCGGCGTTCATGGCCCGGGCGGACCCACGTCCAGGCGCGGCACGCCGGACAGCGCGCACCGTCGCGGACCATGGGGTTGTCCTCCAGCGCGGCGGGCAGCTGGACGTCGATGCCTGCGCAGACCAGCGCTTCGTACGCCTTCTCCGCCAACTGCCGGTTGTTCGTGACGAGCGACGCCAGACGGTCGTCGGCCGCGATGTTCTCACCACCATTGGCCCGTGCGGCGAGTAGCACCGCCGTCTCGGGCCGGGTCAGGTCGAAGGTGTCGATCGGTGCGCGCCGCAACGCGTCGGGCAGGTCGATGTCGACGCCCGCTTCGCGCCACTGCCACCAGGCGGCGAGGCCGGCGGCGTGATCGTCGTCGATCGCCGCCACGACGTGCCCGACGATGCGGTCGACGACTGGCGCCGCAACGCCGTGGTCCCGTGACCACGCGAGGACCGCGCCGATGTCGGGGCGGTTGAGGTCGACGTCGGCGAGCACTTCATCGAGGGCGTGGGGCAACTGCTCCCGGACGAACTCCAGGTTGGCAATGGTCGCCGGCAACCGGTGGGCGTTGTCGCGCAGCCGCTGTTCCACCGGCGGTGCAAGGGGGCCCGTCGCGGTGCGTGCGGCGGCAGCTTCACGCAACCACAACGTGTCGGGCTCGTCGGGCAGCTCGAGATCCATGTCGGGATCCCGCTGCAGCACGGCGGAGGCGACCTGTGGACGCGCGGCCACCAGGGCGCGGTTGTCGTCGAGCACCGCGCGGAGCCACTGCCAGATCAGGCCCTTCGCCCGGAGCACGTCCTCGGCGACCCGGTCGGCGTGGCCGCGCAGACCCAGCACCGTCGCTGACTCCAGGGCAGCGCGGGCACGCTCGAGTGCCTCGGTACGTTCCTGGAGCACCGGTCGGCAGACGTCCGGGTCGGCGCTGAACAGCTCCCACAGGCCGAACAGGTCCCGGTAGCGACCGGTCGCCGCCGACGCCACGAAGTGGCGCGCGAGGGCCGCCCTGCCCAGCAGGGCACCGGCGGTCACCGCCGGCACCTCGGTGATCAGCTCCTCCCGGACCCGTGCCGACAGCCGGTCAAGGCGCGGGTCGGGCTCGCGTACGTACGCCAGCGCGGCCTCGTTGGTGATCCCGATGCGCTGGGTGAGGTCGGTGGCCGTGACGGTACCTGAGGCGGACGACGCCATCGCTCCTCCTTCGGCTGCCGACGACCTGTTCGGCTCTCGTCGGACTGGTGGATCTTCGCGGATCGGATGCGGTGCTCGCTGCGGTCGCCGCGACCCTCTACCGACCGGCGCCGATCGCCCGCCAGGTGATGCCGGTGCAGGATACCGCCTGGTCACGGGATCACTGGGCGTCGGGGATCAGCAGCGCCTCGCCGACCGTGAGCGCGAAAGGCTCCTGGAGATCGTTGGCCCGCGCGATGTCGCGCCACCGCGTCGGGTCGCCATACACCTCCTGGGCGATCGACGCCAGGCTGTCGCCGGACTCCACGATGTAGCGGGTGCCCGTCGGCTCCGTGGCCCCCCCGTTCCCGCCGGCTGCCGTGCCGTCGCCGGTGTTGTTCGCGCCGCCGTCGTCGCGCTGCCCGCCGTTGCCGTTGCGTCGCGGTGCAGCGGTCGCTGCAGCCTCCGACCCTGTCGCTGTGCCCTGCGCCTGTCCGCCACCGGCCTCGGCGGCCGCCATCTCGGCCTCCATGGCGGCGATCTGCGCTTCGAGACGCGCGATCTCGTCACGCTGCTCGGCGACCTGCTGGCGCATCGCTTCGTCACCGCTGAACGTGGTGCCCAACCAGAAGACGAGCGCCAGCGCGAGCAGCAGCACCAGGATCCGGCCCCAGAGGATCTGGGTGCCGGCTGGTGGGGGCAGCTCGGATTCGTGTTCTGCGCTCATGGGCAACCGGCGTGCAGCGGTCTCGGGCGGGCGTCATCAACCTAGCGCGCCGGCGTCGCCACGCCGACCTCGGGTGCCCACCGCGTCAG
>DASUUK010000049.1 GCA_036374135.1 Euzebyales bacterium | reverse complement strand
TCCGTAGTCAGATGCTCTAATCCACTGAGCTAAGGGCGCTGGTCTTGGGCCTCTGACCTGCGGTTTTGCTGATCCGACCCTGCCGCGAGACTGTAGCACACCCGGCATGGCGAGCGCGATCGACGTCCGGCTGCCGCATGTCTCGTCCGCAACACGGCGCAGTCTAGGTCGCATTGGCGACCTTTTCTGCCCGGGCGGCAACCCGCAGCGCCTGCAGCCGCTGACTGTGTCAGGTCGCGGTCAAGGAACGTCGGCCGGTGCGCTCGGTGGGTTCATCGCCGCCGGCGGCTGCGCGGGTTCGGCCTCGGCATGGCCGCCGGCGCGGGCCTCATGACCGTCGTCACTGTGCTGTGGTGGCGTTGGGTCAGCACGAACTGGTCGAGCAGTCCGACACGCTGCCGGTGGGGTCGGCTGCGGTGGCAGGCGATCCTGTTCGTCGTGGGCGCTGGTGGCCTCGTTGGTCTCGGCCTTCGTCGTCGACGATCCCGGCTTCTCTGGGATCATCATGGCTGCACTGTTCGGTCTCGCAACAGGACAGGCCATCGGACAGTACGTGGCACACCGGGACACCCGCTGACAACGACACCGAACCTGCGAACGCACGAGACCGGCCGCCATCGCCTGGGCGTCGGACCTGTCCCTGCTGCGCGCGGTCGAGATCACGTCGTTGCTACGCCGTCCACGTGCCGACACGGTGGTGGACGGCGGCCCGCGACCGGCAGCCGAGTCTCGGGGCGACGTTGCGAGGCGTCCCATCGTCTAGCATGCGGCGCCTATGGACTGGCTCTCCGACCCGAACGCATGGATCGCGCTGCTCACGTTGACAGCGCTCGAGATCGTGCTGGGCATCGACAACATCGTCTTCATCTCGATCCTGGCGGGCAAGCTGCCCGCCGACCAGCAGGACCGCGCCCGCACGACCGGCCTCGTGCTGGCGATGGTCATGCGCATCCTGTTGCTGCTCAGCATCTCGTGGGTGATCGGCCTCACAGAGCCGCTCTTCGAGGTCTTCGGCCGCGAGTTCTCCGGCCGTAGCCTCATCCTGTTCGGCGGGGGCCTGTTCCTGATAGGCAAGTCGACCTTCGAGATCCACGAGAAGCTCGAGGGCGAAGAGGCGCACGGCGACACAGCCGGCGCCACCACGTCGTTCAACAGCGTGATCACACAGATCGTGCTGCTCGACCTCGTGTTCAGCCTCGACTCGGTCATCACCGCCGTCGGCATGGCCGACGAGATCGCCGTGATGATCATCGCGGTCATCATCGCCGTCGGGATCATGCTCGTGTCGGCCAGAGTGGTCAGCGAGTTCGTCAACCGACACCCGACAGTCAAGATGTTGGCGCTCGCGTTCCTGCTGCTGATCGGGACGACCCTGGTCGCCGAAGGCCTCGAGTTCCACATCCCCAAGGGCTACGTCTACTTCGCCATGGGCTTCTCGGTGCTGGTCGAGGCACTGAACCTGCGGGCGCGCCGCGCCCGCCGCCCGGAACAGCCGATCGAGCTGCGCCCCACGTTCGTCAAGGATCTGGAGGCCGGCGGAGCGGTCGGTCACCTGCCGGGAACGGGACGCCAAGCCTGACCCGAGCGGCACCCACCGCTTCCGGTCACGCGGCGATTTGACGGCCTCGGGGCGTCGGCGTGTCATCCGGGCACCGCAGACGATGACCGGGGACGCGGCTGCGGGATCGCCGGCTTCCGGCGTCGAGCCGCCGCGCTGGCCATCGATCTTCTACCTGCATACGACCGCCGAGAGCTGCAGCCTCGGCGATCACGAGATCATGTGCACGGCGACCGCTCCGCAGGGAAAGCTGACGGCATCGCTGGGTCCGCCGCAGCGCACCTGCCGCACCGGAAGGCACGGGAGCGCCCGCATGCAGCAACCGAGTCGGTAGCCGGCTACCGCAGGACGTGGACCGGCGTGCCGTTCGGCAGCTTGCCCGGCAGGTACTCGGCGATGTGCATCGGCAGCCGGACGCACCCGTGGCTGGCGGGGTAGAGCGGGACCGACAGCGCCCCGTGGAACGCGATGCCGCCGTTGAAGTACAGCGGGTTGTAGAGCCGCCCGATGTCCAGGCTCGACTCGCGCCACCCGTCGATGCGGCGGCTGATGACGAAGGCGCCCGGCGGAGTGATCGAGTTGCCGCTGTGTTCCTCGTTCTGCCAAGGGATGCCGCTGCCGCTGGAGCCGTGGCTGATCAACATCGGCGTCGATGAACCCGGGTTGTAGACCTTCATCACCTGCTGCGAGAGGTCGAACTCGACCCAGCGCTTGTCGTGCCTACGCTTGGGACGGCCGATCTTGCCCGCTTCGAGCCGGCCGAGGGCGTGCTCGTCGAGCGGCCCCCAGTCACCGTCGACCGGCACACCGGCGAGCTTCTCGAGTGCCCAGATGGCCTCAACCGTCTTGCCTCCGTACGCGCCGTCGGCCGGCCCTGGGTCCAGCGGCCCCTTGGCGAGCCGACGCTGCAACCGCTTGACCGCCCGGCCGGTGTCGCCGGCACGCAGCACCTGCATGTCCGATTCGTAGTCGGCGAGTGCGGCGACGGTCTTCGCGTCGGCACGACCGGTCTGCTTCAGCCCGGCCAGCATCTGGAACGCCTCGACCGCTGAGCCGGTCCGGGGGCCGTAGGCACCGTCGATCGCGCCCGGCGCGAAGCCGAACCTGGCGAGCCGCCGTTGCAGACGTTCGACCGCAGGCCCCCGATCGTCGGGCCGCGTGGCCACCAGTCGCGGACCCTTCGGCTTGCGCTGTCCCGACTGCGCGTTCGCACCGTCGGATCCACGCTCATCCGCGTCATCCTCGGCGGCGACGCGGGACCCGTCCTCTGACCCTGCTTCGGTCGGTGTCTCCGAGGCGTCCGTCGCCACGGCCGGTTCTGAGCTGGTGGTGGCTGCTGCCGACGCGGCGTCCGTCGGATCGTCGTCCACGGCTTCGCTGACCGACGGGTGCGGGGTCGGCGTCGGCGGCGCACCGGCGCTGGTCACTGTTCCGGCAGGCGTGCAGCCCGCGATGAGCAGCGCGGCGAGCAGCCACGAAGCTGCGCTACGTGTCACGACCACGGCGTCCCGGTCCCGTCAGGCGGCGCGATCCCCCGTGGAGCAGACGCGCCAGCGCACAACTCGTCACAGCCAGCAACGATAACAGCCGGACATCGGCGAAGCAGACGACCGCGGACGCCCTGCTCGCCGCACGACGGCGCGCCACCGAAGGCGCCCGGCACAGTCGATACCCCCTTGGCGGCGTCGTCGATGGCGGCGGAAGCGGATCGCGCGCTCGACGGCCCCCACGTCGGTCGGGCGTCACACCTCGCCACTGACGATGCGTGCGACCAGCGCGTCGCCGGCGTCGCCGCAGATCTTGACCAGCGAGGTGCCACCCTCGTTGATGCGGCGGCGGACCCTGCGGCGGATGGTGCCATCGGTGAGCAGGCGCGACAGGTTCCGACCGGGGCAGGCGGTGCTGGCGTACCGACGGTGCCCATGGATGCGCCACACGGACAGGTCGTAGCGCTCGCACGCCCAGGCCAACACGTCGACCAGCGCCCTGAGCTGGTCCCTGGTCGGCGCCTGCTCGTCGAAGTTGCCCTCACACATGACGAGCAGGTGGCGGTGCGGGTTGTAGTTCGTCGCGGTGTCGCCGCGCGCCCACAACGGTCGGCCGCGGTAGACGTGACCGCGGCGGTCGATCAGCAGGTGGTAGGCGATGTCGGGCCAGCCTCGCTCCTGATGCGCGCGCTGATGCGAGCGAAACCGTGCGGGCGCCTTGCGGTTGTCCCAGAACGTGACCGCGCTGTGATGGACCGTGATGCGCTCGATGCGGTGGTAATGGAACGACCCGGTCCGCGGTCGGGCACCCCACGACTCCTTGCAGATCACGCGGTACCGCCTGGTGGTCGCCGCGATCGCCTGCATCGGGCGTAACGCCACGGCCGCCGCGCCGCCCATCCACGCGAGCACCCGCCGCCGCGTCACCCGCGGGGTGGGAGGGTGTGGCGCATGCGTCATCAGCTCACCTCACCGCGCGTTCTAGCCGACGACGCGGCGGCTGTCGAGGACTCTCGGACACTGTTCCGTGTTTCGACACGTCCGCTGCACGGTCCGACGCACCGCGGACCCTGTCGTGTTCTGCTCCGACGAGGCGCGAACGTCCGGCGGTGGGTGCCGCTGCCCACGTCCCAAACGACGATGGAGCGCCGCCCTCAGGCCGGGACCGCGGACCGCTGCAGGGGCAGCCAGTCCAGCACGTCACAGATGGTCGCGTCCCAGTAGTCCCACGCGTGCTCGCCGGGCCCGAACGTGTACGTGCACGCCACACGGTTGCGCGCAGCAGCCGCGACGAACGCGCGGTTGTGCTCGTACAGGTGGTCCTCGGTGCCGCACGCGACGTAGAGCGCGGGCAGCGCGTCCGGGTCGACCCGGGCGACCACGTCGATCAGGTCGTCGTCGGTGTCTGCGACCGTCCGCTCGCCGAACACTGCGGCCATCAACCGCTCGCGCTCGGACAGTCCCTGAAGCGACGCCAGATCGAGCGCGCCGGACAGGCTCGCTGCGGCAGCGAACCGTTCGGGCTGGTGCAGCGCCAGCCGGAACGCCCCGTACCCGCCCATGGACAGACCCGCCACGAACGTGTCTTCGCGGCGTTCGGAGACGCGGAAGAACCGGTGGACGATCTCGGGGAGCTCGTCAGAGATGAACGTCCAGTAGCTGCCCGTGTGCACGCCGTCGAGGTAGAAGCTGCGATGCACCTGCGGCATGACGACCGCGAGGCCCAACGCCGCGACGTACCGCTCGATCGACGTGCGGCGGAGCCACGTGGTGTCGTCGTCCGACAGCCCGTGCAGCAGGTACAGGACGGGCGGGTCACCATCGACGGCGGCCCCCTCCATGCCGACCTGGGACGTCGTCGGCTGTGGGAGCAGCACCGTCATCGACGTCGACAGGCTGAGTGCGTCGGAGAAGAAGTCACAGCGGAGATGAGCCATGGCACCCGCTCGGGTCGGCGGCCGTGGATCGCATCCTACGACCCACTGCCGCCGACGTGATCAGCCTCGCCGCCTCACGGGGGCGTCGTCGTGGACTTCGATCTGCACGGTGGCGCCCCCACTCGCGTCTGATGGGCGTCGTCGCCGCGCTGCCGAGATCACCCACGTGGGTCGCCGCGGCATCGGGCTGGTTGTCCACGGTGACGGTGATGGCATCGCTGCCGGTCTGCCCGGCGCGGTCCGTGGCCACCGCCGACACCGTGTGACCGCCGTCGGCCACGGTCGTCGTGTCCGAGGCGACCGACCAGCCGTCGGTGCCGTCCGCGTCACTGCCGATCGCGACGCCGCTGTCGAAGTACGGGTGGTTGCTCCACGCCCCGTTGAAGTCGGCGGCGTCGTCGGCCGGGTGGTCGACTGGTCCGCCGCCGGCGCGAGGTCGGGCGGTGTGCCCGTACTGTCGTGGGACGTCATTGCCTGAGCATCTCGTCGACGGACGCGAGCGCGAGCGGCCCGGCCGCAGAGCGAGCGACGGGTCCAGCCCGCCAACCATGTCACGCCCTCGCCGGGTCTCGGCGCGCGGTCGGACGATCCGAGCCGGCTCACGCGCCGTCCTGCAGCGCGTCGGCGAGCGCCTCGGTGTCGATGTCCGACCACCAGTCCGCGTCGGTCACGGCCGCCCAGCCTTCCGCGTTCGCCTCCGGTGAGTACATGTGCCCGAAGCCGTCCGGCACGCCGCCGGCCGCCGGCAGGTCGAGCAGCACCTGCCACATCGTGACGATCGGCACCCAGACGAAGTCGTCTGCCACGTCCGGACCGCGCTGTCCGTCCATCAGCCACTCCGGCGGCGAGTAGGCGAGGTGCGGAGAGAAGAACACGACCGGGTCCGACGCGTGCTGGAGGTACAGGATGCGCGTGTCACCCCACGGCGTGCCTGACCCTGCGATGCCGGCGTCCTCGGCCATGAAGCGCACCGTGCGTCCGCGCCGGTAGACCGGCAGCCAGGGCGGCGAGCCCGGGTCGCGCTCGGCCACGAGTCGGTTGCGGAGCTCGTTGACGAACGGCGGCCCTGTCAGCAGCGCACCGTCGATCGGTTCGTTTACGATGCCGATCGAGGTCAGCACCGCCTCGGCGCCGTAGGCCCCCAGCGACAGCCCGTACAGATAGATGTCGGGGCGGGATGCCTCCGGCAGCGTTGACCAGTAGCCATGGATCGTGTCAAAGACGACCCGGGAATCCTCCCGAACGACCTCCTGGTCGGCCAGCAGGGAGATCCAGCTCGGCAGGTACGAGTACTGGACACCGACGATGGCCGTGTCGCCGTTGTGGATGTACTCGACCGGGTCCACGCCGTTCGCATCGAGGAACCCGGTGCCCGTGGTCGTGGCCACGACAAGAACGTCACGCTCGAAGGCGTTGGTGCGCTTCAACTCTTCGAGCACCAGGTCGGCCCGGGCACGCAGCGTGTCCGCCGACTCGAGGCCCGCATAGACGCGGATCGGTTCGATCGCGCCCCCGCCGTTGAAGTCGTCGAGATCCTCGATCGTCGGACCCGTCGCGACGAACGTGCGTCCCTTGCGTCCGAGGCTGTCCCACGGCACGAGCGATGCCGGGCTGCCCGACCGGTTGGCTGACGTCGGCTGCACGATGCCGTCATCGGTCGCGGCGTCCCTCGGCGCGAAGAACCAGTTCGCGGCGGTGAAGAAGCCGTTGACCAGGACGCCGCTCCACAGCGTCAGGAGCAGCACGGTCAGCAGTGCGGCACCGAGCATGAGCGAAAGGCGCCGCGGGAGTCGCCGGCCGAGTCGGCCAACGATGATGTGGAACAGCACCCGCATCGATCGTGCGACGACGAGGATCATCGCGGCGACCAGGATCGTCACCACCAGCACGGTCGGCCACCCGGTCGGTCCGACCGGATCCATGCCGAACAGGGACCGGACCGCGTTCTGCCACCCCACGTGCTGCCAGGTCGCCGACACCATGACGAAGCCCACGACGACGATGACGGTCACATCCGTGATCTGCCGCGCCTGCCCGCGCGTGCGCGGCAGGCCCAGGTAGTCCCAGAGCCAGTGGACCCCCACCCCGAGCCCGTAGCCGATCATCACGGTGATGCCCGAGACGATCCCTTGCACAGGGGCCGCACGCGGAAGCAGCGACGGGAACAGCGAGAAGGCGAAGAACACCCCGGCGCCCAGCAGGCCGGCCCTGGACAGGTACCGGGACATCACCTCGGGCCCCGGTCCGGAGCTGGCCGCGCGCGGGGCGGTACGGACCGGCTCGGTGATCTTCGTCGAGGCCATCACCTGCGCTCACACGTCGTCGCAGCGCACTGCGCTTGTCGTGAGGGGCGTGTCAAGCGTCGAGGCGTGCACCTGCGCTCCCAACCCGCACTCCTGTGGGACTGCCAGTGACTCGGACGTCTGGTCCGTGTCTTGTAGCCTTCGGCGACATCTGGCGAACGCTTCGCGAACCGGTTGTACACGATGGCGCGATGGCGTCAAGGCCTCGCCGCCCGAGGTGCGTCCACCCACCGTGACGCCGCGGCCGCCGACCGCATGCCACATGCGGGCGGCGAGCGAGCCCACCGCGAACGTCAGGCGCAGCGCTGTGCCAGCAGACGCGCTCGGCAGCCGGGGCCCGACGCCGCACGCCCGCGGTTCGCAGCGCAGGGATCATCGTCGCACCGACCGGGACGGTGTGGATCAGGGCGCGAGCGCGCGCCGGCGGATCGCTCGAAGGTCGAGGATCTCGATGCGGCCACGCCCCAGGCGGAGCGCGCCGTCGTCCTGCATCTCGCGCAGGGCGCGGTTCACGGTCGGTCGTGTCGTACCAGCCAGAGCCGCGAGTTGCTCCTGCGTCAACGGGATGAGCACCGGGTCGGGTCGGGAGACACCCCGGGCGGCGAGCGGGCCGGACCCGCGACGTGCGGACGCTGCCGACGCGTCGGGGGTGACCGCGCCGTACTC
This sequence comes from Euzebyales bacterium, assembly GCA_036374135.1. NCBI lineage: Bacteria > Bacillati > Actinomycetota > Nitriliruptoria > Euzebyales > Euzebyales bacterium. Next base: position 20,922 of record DASUUK010000049.1, on the reverse strand, counting down.
GTCGGCCAGCATGACCAACCGTCGCGCCACCCGCTTCTCCGCGGGCAGGAAGAGCGCCTCGAGCAGATGGGCACTCAAGCGGCGGACCTGCGCGGCGAGCACGTCGACCAGGAAGCGTTCGACCGATGGGTGCGCCGCACGCAACTCCTCGAACGTGGCGCGTCCGACCGCCAGCGTCTCCACGGGTTCCAGCGCGACGATCGTGGCCGTGCGCGACTGCCCATCGCTGACGAGTGCCTGCTCGCCGAAGAAGTCGCCGGGACCGAGGACGGCGAACGTCGCGATCTCGCCCATCGGTGTCGACGCGCGCACCGCGACGCGGCCACGGCTGATGAGGTGCAGCGCGTCGCCGACGTCACCCTCGTGGAACACGACCTCGCCGCGTGCGAACCGCCGCCTCGTCGTGGCCTGCATGATGCGCCTGCGGTCGTGGTCGGGCAGGTGACGTAGCAGCGTCCAGCTCATCGCGCCTCTCCCCGGTCGGCGACGACCGTTGGCGGCCGCACGTTTGTGTTCTACCAGCGACGAGAGGTGCGGGCGGCGATGCGCAGACCGGCGACCACCAGCAGGTTCACGGGCCGCGTCGGCAACCTCGTGCGGATGGTTTCATCGTTCTGCTGCATCTGATTCAATCGCAACAACCGCCAATGGCGTCGGTCTGAAGTCGGTGCTTCTTCATCGCACCGCGTCCAGACAGAACAGGTGATGAGATGCTGAAGCGTCGATGGTCAACTCCCGCGTGGGACCTGCACCGCCTCGCGATCGCCATGCTCCTGCTCGGCGCCGCGCTGCTCGCCGGCTGCGCGACCGACGCCGCCACCGAGTCGAGCGCGGAGGACCCCGAGGCGGCCGACACTGCCGCGGCGACCGGGTCGGCGGCGTGTGAGGAGTTGGCCGACGAGTTGATCGCCGAGCTCCAGCAGATCTCCGACTCGCTCGCGGATGCGACGGCCGAGGAGATCGCGCAGGACGAGCAGTTGCTGGAGGACACCGGGCAACGGTTCGAGGAGATCGGTCAGCGGGCGAGCGACACGGGCTGCGAGGACCAGATCGAGGACATCGTCAACGCGCGTGCGGACAGCATCGAGGGCGACGCGCCGTCGGCCGAGTTTCTCCGCAACCTGCTGAACGACACATTGAACTTCTCGCTCTGACCGCCGGGACGACACCCCACCCCGGGGCATCCGCTGATGCCGCATCGCGGCGCAGTGTCCACGTGCAATGAACGGCGTGCGCGGCCGCGGGACACGAGTTCGTGCGTCCAACGCACGGTGCCATGGCGTGGGCGGTGATGCGCGCGCTGACCGCCGAACCCGCCCGTTCCGCGGCCAGCGCGCGTCCCGCCCACCTCTCACGCTCGCGAGCGATGTGCCGCGAACGTGCGGGGCGTCACTCCCCTCGCATCCGCCGCTGGGCGGCTGCGTCCTCGCCGAAGAAGCGTCGTGCCGGGCGCCTGCCGCCCGCACCGGCAGCCGTGGCCATCATCGCGTCGTCCGCCAGGCCGGGCTGCCCGATGTCCCAGACGTAGCCTGCGTTGGCGTCGTAGTAGTAGGTCATCGCCGTGCTCCTGGGTGCGTCGTGTCGTGGTGTCGTGTGATCTGACATACGGCATGGTGACCGACACGGGCGCGCCGGTCTGTCGTCGAGCCGACACTTCGAGCGTGTCGGTCATCACCAAGCGCGCACAGCCGCCTTGTCGCGACGGACATCGTGGTACTGCGGGACTGGCCGCTCCGCGTCGACGGGTAGGAGACGCATCGGATCGGCCACGTCGCCGGGGGCGGTGCGACGTGGCCGATCTGTGTTGCGTCCGGCACGGCCGCCGTGCTGCGCTGCCCGCCGTCCGTGCCACTCGGACGTCTCAGCCTGCGTCCGGGGTGTCTCGTGCCGGTGACGACGCGGCCGGCGGCGTCAGGATCTCCACGGCATCGGTGGTCGTCGCGGTTCGGTCAGCAGCATCCGGTTGCATCAGTCGTCGTCGTGCTCGCGGCCCGACCGATCATCGTCGTTGCCTCGATCGTCGGGGCGGTCATCGTCGTCATCGCCCCGGATGAACCGGTCGTCGTCGCTGCGATCATCGTCGTCAGACCCGACCCGATCTCCGCCATCGTCGTCGCGTTGCTCGTCGTCGGCGTGCCCGCCGCCATCGTCGTCGCGTTGCTCGTCGTCGGCGTGCCCGCCGCCACCGATGTCGCGTGAGTCGCTGTCGTCGGTCCGCTCGCGGACCCGTTCCCTTGGCGCGCCGTCCTCGATCTCGACCTCGACGTCGATGCGACGGGCGCCGTTGGTGAACACGACCTCGATCTCCGCCCCCCGGGCCTGTTCGGTTTCGGCCGTCCACCCGGGCGCCGGATCGACGGACGTGACGACGAGCGCCCCGTCGAACCGGTACCGGACGCTGCCCGCCTCCCCCGCGGATATCAGCCGACGCTCGCCCATGGCGTCGGTCTGCTCGTCCCCTGCCGGGGATGCTGTCGCGGTCGGCCTCGGCGACGGCGTGTCGTCGGTGCTCGTCTGGGCCAGGCCGATGCCGGCGGTGGCGAGAACGACGACCGACGCGGCGGCCGCCAGCAACGTGGTTCGGGTCTGCATGGTGCACCCTTCTTTCCGTCTTGGAACCTGATGGGTGCACGGTCACCGAACGCGTGCTGTGCTCGCGCGAAGCGAGGCTCAAGCCGAGGTAAAGCCCTCGGACTCCGACAACGGCAGCAGAAGATCCACGCGGCCACCGCCGTGATCTCCGCGCCCGACGAGCAGGGATCCACCGGCGCTCTCGGCGGTGCGCCGGGCGATGTCGAGGCCCAACCCGGTCGATCCCCCACCGCTGCGGCCACGTCGGGCCGCTCCGGGCGGGATGCCCGCCCCGTCGTCGTCGATGCGGATGCGCACGCGGCCATCGACGTGGTCCACCGCGATGCGGCATCCCGCAGGCGGGTCGGTGTGGGTCAGCACATTGCCGAGCAACGCGTCGAGCACCGCGGCCAGGCGCTCCTCGTCGACCGCGACCGGCAGGGTCTCGTCTGGGCGCGTGCACGACCACGGTCGCTGCTCGTCGGCTGCGAGGGCGGACCAGAACGCCGATCGCTCGCCGACGACCCGGCCCGCGTCGGTCCAGGCATGCGGCGCCTCGCCGCCGCCCCGCGTGGCCCGGATAACCTGATCCACCGCGACATCGAGCGCGGCAAGGTCGTCGATGACACGCTCGGTGGCCGCCGACGCGGGCAGCGCGTCGACGTCGAGGCGCAGCGCCGTCATCGGTGTGCGCAGTCGGTGCGACACGTCGGCCGCCGCCTCGCGCTCCGCCGCGACCAGCGCATCGATGCGGTCGGCGAGGGTGTTGAGCGCGCGGGCGGCTGCGTCGAGCTCGGGAAGGTCGGCCGCGGGCGCCCGGGCCGTCGACTCGCCCGCGGCCAGCCGTCGGGCGGCTGCGGCCACACCCGAGGCCTGGGCGACGGCCCGCCTCCCGAGGCGGTCAGCGATGACGACCGCGATCCCGACCAGCGCGAGCCCGACGGCCGTGAGCGTGAGCCACGCAGTGCCGACACCAGCGGTCAGCGACGCGGTCGGCACGACCACCTGGATCACGCTGGTTCCCTCCTGACCGACGACCGGGGTGAGGCGGATGCGCGATCCGTCCGCTGCCGCCCGGTCGACGCCGCTGCCCCGGCGTGCGGCGGCGAGGTCGGTCTCAGCGACCGGTGGCCCCAACACCGCGCCGCCGGGCAGGATGATGGTCACATCGGCGCTGCTGGTGGCCGCGACCTGCTCGCGCGCGACCTCGGCGGCCGCGCGGTCGCCTGTCACGAGCACGGGGATGAGGGTGCGCGCGGCTCGATCCGCGTCGTCCAGCGCCCGGTCCGTGGCCAGGATCCGCACCAGCACCGCCAGCGGCACCACGAAGGCGATGGCGACGGTCAACGTCGTCGCCAGCGTGACCGCGACCAGCCGACGCCTCACGGCGGTGGCGAGAGCTTCACGCCGACCCCGCGGACCGTGTGCAGGTACCGGGGTTCCGCGGCGGACTCCCCCAGCTTGCGTCGGACCCATGACAGGTGGACGTCGACGGTCTTGTCGGCGCCACCGAACGGTTGGCGCCACACCTCGGCGAGCAGCTCCCGCCGTGACACCACTTCGCCGGCATGACGGGCCAGGTGCGCCAGCAGATCGAACTCCAGGCGGGACAGCTCGACGGGCCGACCGTCGAGTGTCACCTCCCGTGCGGCCTCGTCGATGACGAGGTCGCCGACATGCATCGGCTCCTGCGGATCCCCGCCCTCGGCACGTCGCAGCACCGCCCGCAGCCGCGCCTCGAGCTGCGCGATCGAATAGGGCTTGACGAGGTAGTCGTCCGCACCGGCGTCCAGCGTCGCGACGATGCCGGGATCGTCGTCGCGGGCGCTCGCCACGACCACGGGCGCGTCGCTGACGGCGCGGAACATGCGCAGCCACCGTGCGCCGTCGACGTCCGGCAGGCCCAGGTCGAGCACGACCACGTCGGGCGGGTCGTCGGTCGCTGCTGCAAGCGCCTCCATGCCCGCGGCGTACGGTGCGACGGCATGACCCCGCTCGCGCAACTCGCGCACCAGCGCCGCGCGGATGCGCGGGTCGTCCTCGACTACCAGCACGGAGGCCATCGAGCAGAGGGTACGCCGCACGAACGCCCGGCCGTGGTTCACAAGCCCGGTTTGAGGTCGTCTTGAGCCGCCCTTAACGCGGACGCTGGCACGCTGGACCCATGAGACGCGTCGCGCTCGCACTGGCGTGGCTGGTCGCCACCGTCGCAGCCACCGCGCTCGCGTGGGCGGGCGTGCGTGCAGTCGCGACCGACGTCGCAGCTCCCCTGCCAGCGGTCGTGACCTCCCCTCCCGCAGAGCAGTCGGTTGACCCGCCACCGCAGGACGCGCCGTCTGACGCACCGATGACGACGTCACGGACGCGTACGTTCGAGACCGTCGGCGGCACGGCCACCGTGCGGTTCTCGCCGGATGAGGTCGAGGTGCTCGGCGCGGTGCCGGCAGCCGGCTTCACCGCCGACGTCGAGGCAGAGGACGACGGATCGACCCGGGTCGACTTCGAGTCCGAGCACCACCGGTCACGCCTGAAGGTGTGGTGGCGGGACGGATCCCGCCACGAGGTCGAGGAGCAGGGACGGGACGGCGGCGACGAACGCCAGGACACCGACGACGACGAGGACTGACTCGCACACTCCGGTCGCGGCGCTCCTCGTCGGTGGGCTCGGCACGGTCGGGGGCGGTGCCCTGCTGGTCATCGGGCGGCGCCGTCCCACCCGCCACGCACCCACGTCCTAGGGGGGAAGTCCACGATGCCGCTGTGGAGCGCCTGGTGGTGGCGATCCCCGCGCTGCTCGCGGTCGCGTCGCTCGCGCTAGGCCCTGGGGACTTCCGATCGGGTGGGCTGATGGCCGGCGTCGCACCGACGATCGCCGGCTGCGCGGTGCTGTTCCTCCAGGCGCAGTTCGGGTGGTTCGGTCCCACGGATGCGTACGGTCCTCGCGCAGTCGTCGCCGTCGACGGGTCGTTCGTGGTCGTCAGCGACGAGCGTGACGGCGTGGTCGTTCTGCGTTCGGGCGACGGACGGACGTGGACACGGACCAACGACGTTCCGGTCCTCGATGGCCTCCGCGTCCGCGATGCAATCGCTGCGGACGACGAGATGCTGGCGATCGGTCAGCCGACGGACAGCGACGTCGCACATGTCGTGACGACCCGCGACGGGCGCACCTGGCGGGCGACCTCCCGGTGTCTTCGGCGCCGCGACGGTCGCAGCCGTCACCGCCTTCGACGACGTGTTCATCGCTGGAGGCCATGATCCGGTGCGTGATCGCGCCGTGCTGTGGACGTCACCGGACGGCCGGGTGTGGAAGAGCCCGTGAGCGACCACCCGGATCTCGACAGGGCGGCGATCGACGGGATCGCCGCCCTCGACGGAACAGTCGTCGCGTTCGGCCGGGATCACGGCAGCGGCGCCATCACGGTTTGGACGTCCGACGACGCGTCGTGGTGGCAGCGCTCGACGGTCGAGGGCGGCGTCACAGCCGAGTCGCCGTCCGCGCGATCGCAGCGAACGGCGCGATGACCGTCGCGGTCGGCATCGACACCGACGACAACAGCACCGCCATCTGGTCGTCCGATGATCTCCGCACCCGGCGCCGCGAGACGGTTGCGGACCGCCGATCCTGAACGGCAGGACCGCGGAGAACGCGACGTTCCGCCCGTCGCTGTCCGGCGCCTTCGCGCCGCTCGAGACGTTCCCGCGTGACGGTGTCGCACCAGCGAGGGATTCTGATGATCGGCGGCGCACCAACGAGCTCAGGAGATGTCGTCGGGACCGTCACCCACGCGACGGTGCCCGCACGCGCCGCGCACGACTCACTACGCTGCGCCCGACAGCGACGAGGAGGCCGGGGTGACGACGTCGAGCACCTGCACGTTCATCAATGATCGAGGACAGGAGCTGTCCGCCAGGCTGGAACGGCCTGACGGTGCACCCAGCGCGACCGCCCTGTTCGCCCACTGCTTCACGTGCTCGAAGGACCTGCGGGTCGAGCGTCAGATCACCCGCGCGCTGACCGATCAGGGCATCGCTGTCCTGTCATTCGACTTCGCGGGACTCGGCCGCAGCGGTGGCGACTTCGCCGACGCGACGTTCTCGTGCGACGTCGCCGACCTGCGTGCGGCCGCTGACTACCTCGCAGACACGCTGTGGGCGCCGGCGCTGCTCGTCGGCCACTCGCTGGGCGGCGCCGCGGTGATCAGCGCCGCCCCTGACATCGACGGTGTCCGGGCGGTCGCAACGATCGCGGCGCCGGCCGATCCGGCCCACGTGGAACACCTGCTCGACGACGCCGAGCGCATCCGCCGGGAGGAGTCGGCGACCGTCACGGTCGCCGGCCGCACGTTCACCGTGCGCCGCTCGTTCCTCGAGGATCTCGACCGCCAACAGCCGCACGTGCAGCTGGCACGCTTCGACGGTGCACTGCTGCTGTTCCACTCGCCCGGCGACGACCTCGTGTCCATCGACAACGCCGAAGTCCTCTACCGTGCCGCCCGTCACCCCAAGAGCTTCGTGTCGCTCGACCGCGCCGACCACCTCGTCACCAACCAGCGTGACGCCGTGTACATCGCGGCGGTCACTGCGGCGTGGGCCAGCCGGTACATCACCGACGGCGACCTCGGCCGCGGCGGCACCGATAGCTACGACGACGCTCTGGTGACCGCGACCAACATCAGCGGGCTGCGGACCACCATCAGCACCCGCGGCTTCACGCTGCTGGCTGACGAGCCGTCGAGCGCGGGTGGGACGGAGCTGGGGCCCACGCCGTACGACTACATCAGCGCCGGGCTGGCGGCGTGCACCGCGATGACCCTGCGCATGTACGCGTCGCGCAAGGACTGGCCGCTGGTGTCGGTCGAGGCGACCGTCACGCATGACCGTGTCCACGCCGATGACTGCGCCAACTGTGAGCATGTCGAGGGGCGCATCGATCTGTTCGAGCGCACGCTGCGCATCAACGGCGACCTCGACGACGAGCAGCACGCCAAGCTGATCGAGATCGCCGACAAGTGCCCGGTGCACCGCACGCTGGAGGGCCAGATCGAGGTGCACACCACCGTGGAGGATGGCTGAGCAGCCCGCGAATGTGCGGGGCTCTCGCTCGGTGACCGACACTGCGGTCGGCGTCGGACGGCCGGCGTGGCCCAACGCGGCCCGGATCCGATGTGTTGCAGTCTCAGCCCCGGACAGCGAAACGGCCACCGCCCGGTGGGGTGGTGGCCGCGCCATTCAGGGTGTACGGCGTCCCGCTACCTCGTCGGGCGGTGGACGTCGCATCCGAGTCCGATCGCGAGCGCTTCGGCCATCGACACGGCAGTGCCGCGCGGCCCGGTCCGCGTCCGAACGGCGGGCGGACGAGGCGGGCCCGGGTGCGGGTCGGTGGGTGCCGCAGAGCCGTCGCGGATTCCCGCGGCCGAGTCCTGTGGTCAGGCTCGCCAGTCATCGGCACGGAGTCCCGCGCCACAAGAGAATCATCGGTGGACCGATGAGTTGTGCGCCCGGTCGACGTTGCACGGTGTACTGACGTCGATCCGAGATCGGAACGAACCATGGGCGAGCTGTTGGAAGGTAGGAATGCGATCGTCTACGGCGGTGGTGGGGGCCTCGGTGGCGCCGTGGCCCACGCGTTCGGGCGTGACGGGGCGCAGGTGTTCCTGGCCGGCCGGACCCGCGAGCCGCTGGAGGCGGTCGCCAAGGCCATCGAGGCGGCGGGCGGCTCCGCGCATGTGGACGTTGTCGACGCGCTTGACGAGGCCGCGGTCGACGCGCACGTCGACGATGTCGTCGCGCGTGCCGGCAGCGTCGACGTGTCGTTCAACCTGATCAGTCGTGGCGACGTGCAGGGCACGCCGTTGGTCGAGATGTCCACCGAGGACCTGCTGCGCGCGCCGATCAGCGGCCTGCGCAGCACCTTCCTGACCGCGCGCGCCGCGGCGCGGCGGATGATCGTGCAGCGGTCGGGGGTGATCCTGCACCTCAACAGCGCCTCTGGTGCAGGTGCGATGCCGGGCATGGGCAGCACCGGCCCGGCCGACGCGGCGATCGAGTCATTCATGCGCTACCTGGCCGCCGAGGTCGGGCCGAGAGGCGTGCGCGTGTGCGGCATCTGGACCGCCGGCGTCGAGGAGACGCTGGCGTCGGACAAGCTGGCCCAGGTCAACCCGAACACGCCGGACCCGCAGACGGTGATCGACATGATCTCGGGCATGGCCGCGCTGCGGCGGACTCCGCGGCTGGCCGATGTCGCCGAGACCGCGGCGTTCCTCGCCTCGGACCGCGCGGCCGGCATCACCGGTTCGATGACCAACGTCACCGCCGGCCTGGTGCTGCGCTGAGCACCACCTGCCGACCGACGTCGACCCATACATCACAAGGAGCGCACACCATGGACTACAAGCTCGAGCTCGTGCTGGTGCCCGTGACCGACGTGGATCGCGCCAAGGCGTTCTACACCGATCAGGCGGGCTTCGCCTGCGACGTCGACCACCGCGCCGGCGACGACTTCCGCGTCGTGCAGCTGACCCCACCCGGGTCGGCGTGCTCGATCAGCGTGGGCGTCGGCATCACCGACGCCGAGCCCGGATCGGTCACCGGTATGCACCTGGTCGTCACCGACATCGTCGCCGCACACGAGGAACTGACCGGCCGCGGCGTCAAGGTGAGCGAGATCCGCCACATGGGCCCGAACGGGTGGCAGCCCGGCCCAGACCCCGAACGCGCCGAGTACAACTCCTTCGCTGACTTCCGCGACCCCGACGGCAACACCTGGGTGCTGCAGGAGGCCCACCGCGGTGCGCCCGCCGCATGACCAGCGCGGCCAGATCCAAGGGGATGGTGTGCTGATGACGCAACAGACGGACGGCTCCGTCGCCGCGGCGGTCGCTGGTGACGAGCATGCCTTCGCGGCGGTGACCCAGCTCCACCGCCGCGAGCTGCACGTGCACTGCTACCGCATGCTCGCGTCGTTCGACGAGGCCGAGGACGCCGTACAGGAGACGTTCCTGCGGGCGTGGCGCAACCGCGACACCTTCAAGGGTGACGCGCTGTTCCGGGCGTGGCTGTACCGCATCGCGACCAACGTGTGCCTGGACGGGCTGCGCAAGCGGTCGCGGCAGGCCACCGAGCCGCGCTCGTTCGCCGACGTGCCGTGGCTGCAGCCGTACCCGGACCGGCTGCTCGACGAGATCGCGCCGCCCGACGACCAGCCCGACGCCGTCGCGGTCGCGCGCGAGACGATCGAGCTGGCGTACCTGGCGGCCCTGCAGGTGCTGCCGCCGCGGCAGCGCGCCGCGCTGCTGCTGCGCGACGTGCTCGGCTGGCCGGCCAGCGAGACCGCGGAGCTGCTCGAGACGAGCGTCGCGGCGGCCAACAGCGCGCTGCAGCGCGCCCGCGCGACGATGCAGCAGCACCTGCCGTCGCAGCGGTCGGAGTGGTCGTCGCAGGAGCCGACGGCCGACGAACGCGAGCTGCTCGCGCGGTTCATCGACGCGCACGAACGGTGTGACGCGGCCGCGGCGGCCGCAGCCGCGTCCCACGACATCCGCGTCACGATGCCGCCACAACTCATGGTCTTCGACGGGCTCGACGCGATCGCGCCGCTGCTGGAGCGGGCGTTCGGCGACGAGCGCGAGGGCGAGTGGCGGCTGCTGCCGACGATGGCCAACCGCATGCCGACCGCCGCGAGCTACCTGATGCGACCCGGCGACACGCTGTACCGGGCCTTCAAGTTCGACGTCCTGCGTGTCGAGGACGGCACGATCGCCGAGATCACCACGTTCGGCCCGTCGCTGTTCGGCGCCTTCGACCTGCCCGAGACGCTTCCCGCGTGACAGGGGGTCCGGCCAACCGACGGCTGCAGACGATCGGCCTGCGGCATCGACACGCACAACCGACCCCTGGACGATCCCGATTCTGGTCATCCTGGGGACGCCCTACGCGACGGACCCGGGCAGCCAGCGGGTGAGGTGGCGCGTGACCTCATCGAGGTCGCTGGCAGCGCTCCGGTACGCGACGTGCCCGTCGGGCCGGACGAGGTACTGCGCGGTCGGACCGGCGCCGAGCTCGGCGAGCGCCTGCCCATGCGGGTCGTGCAGCGCGCGGACGCCCGGTTCGTGCCAGGACGCGTCGGAGAGCAGGACGATGTCCACGACACCGTCGAACCGCCTGCGGAAGCAGGCGAGCTGCGACGGGCGCCATGTACCGGCGGATCCGCACAGCAGCAGGTGGAACCGGGGTGCGGCCACCGCCTCGTGCAGTCGGCAAGGTGCGCCGTCACGGTCGAGCAGTACGTCGGGCATGCGGGATCCGGCACGCGGACCGTGCCGCAGCCTCGGCAGCCCCTCGGTCGCCAGCAGGCCGCCGCCATAGGCGACGCCGAGCTGCCCGATCGTGCGCAACGCGAACCGCCGCGGCCACGGCAGCGCGACCGCGGCGGGGACGAGGAGCGGGGCGAGCGCTGCGCGAGCCCACTGAAGCACAGGATGGTCCGCGGCCTCGCCGAAGAAGATCAGGTGCGTCAGCAGCAGCGACGTGCGCGCCGTCGGACGCCGTTCGGCGTCGTACGTGTCCAGCAGGGCCTCGTCGCCCAGGCCCGTCGCGACCAGGCCGAGCTTCCACCCGAGGTTGCACGCGTCCTGGATCCCGGTGTTCATGCCCCGCGCGCCCGCAGGACTGTGCACGTGCGCGGCGTCGCCGGCGAGGATGACCCGGCCGGACCGGAACGTGCCGGCCAACCGGTGCTGCTGGGGGATGTCGGTGAGCCATGCCACCTCCCGCACTGCCACGCGGCCGGCCGTGAGCATGGCGACCCGCCTGCGCAGACCGTCGGCATCGAGCGCACCGGACGCCCGCGATCGCCGGCCGCGGATGAGGATGACCCGCCACGGCGCGAGCTCCCCGCCGGCGAACAGCACCACTCCGCCGTGGGGGCTGACGAAGGCGTGCACCGGTTCTGCCGAGAGGTCGGCGTCGATCCCGACGTCCGCGAGCACCACGGACTGGCGATACGCCGCGCCGACGAACTCGATGCCGACGTCGTCCCGCACCGTGCTGCCGGCACCGTCGCAGCCCACGACGTAGCCGGCCTCCACCAGCTCATCGCTCCCGTCGTGGTGGCGCAACGTGGCCGAGACCGTCGACGGACCGGGCCGGCAGCACCGGAACTCCGTCCCCCACTCGACGGTGAGCCCGCGGTCCGCGAGGTGTGCGCGCAGCACCGCCTCGGTCTCGGCCTGGCGCAGCACGAGCAGGAACGGGTACGGCGTGTCGTGCAGGCCAGCGTCGTGCATGGCGATGGTGACCGCACGGCCGTCGAGGTGCAGTCGCGCCGCTGCGGTCGTCTCGCCCCGCGCGACCAGTGCCGAGGTCACGCCGGTCGGCCGGAGCACCTCCAGGGTGCGCGGCTGGACGACGATCGCCCGCGATGGGCGGACCGGTGTCGGACGACTGTCGACGATCCGCACGGTCGCACGGTACGCGACGAGCTGGGCAGCCAACGCGAGCCCCGTGGGCCCTGCGCCCACGATCAGCACGTCGGCTGGCACGCCCATCACCCGCTCCGTGGCGCCACCGGTCCGGCCGGCGGGACGAGACGGGACCACGCCGGACCGTCGGTGACCAATGTCGGGTCACGCAGCACCGCGTCGCGCCGGACCGGTGAGACCACGTGGTGGTGGACCGACTGCGGCGCGGAGACGAGCGCCAGCAACCGCGCGAGCGTCTCGGCGTAGTGCACCGCCCGGTCCGCGCCGTCCCACTCGTACAGACCCCGGTACACGCCGGTATGCGGATCGGTCAGCCACAGCTTCGAACGGAACCCTGGGAACCCGGCGAACAGCGGAGTGTGGAGCACGCACTCCCGGCGGAACGCCGCGTGCAACCACGGGTTCGTCCCGACCAGACGGAGGCTGAACCGCACGACGAGCACGGCCGGTTCGGTCGTGGGGAGGCCGTCGACGAGTGTCTCGCGGAACACGTACGACGTCGTACCGTCCGCAAAGTGCAGCGGCCGGGCGCGGTGTGTGGTCGGTTGTGACAGCCTGCCGGCCGTCAGCAGCTGCGAGGTCGCCCAGACAGAACGCGCGAACTGCCCGGCGGTCGTCGACGGCAGTCGATCGCCGAGCATCCTTGGCCCCCGACGTCGCGGCATGGGATGATCGCCTCCGCCCATCAGTGTGGCGGCGTCACCCGTCGATCGGGTGTGCCGCTCGACCCGCAGACGGCGGGTCCTCGGTCCCCGGCCTGCCGGCTATCGACGTCGCCGACGACGACCCTGGCCAACGGTCAGACGGCGTCCTCCCGTGCCGGGCTCGGCGCCGATGGACGGCAGGCGCGGCCGAGCATCACATCGCCGATGAGCAGCAACGTCACCACGACCCGGGTCCTGCGCATCGCTGGCGGTCCGGGACAGCTCCATCGCGCGGCGTCACTCCCGACGGGTGGCGTCGGCAGTGCCGAGCGGGACGGGCAGCCGGAACCACAGCAGCAGCGCGATCGTCGCGCTCAGACCGCCGACCGTGAGCACGACCAGGGGATGATCGGCGTCGGTGCCGGCCAGGAGCAGGTGCGCCGTCGCGAACACGAACAGCGGCACGCTGAGGTGGTGGATGCGGCGCCACCACCTCAGCGGCATCCGTTGACGCGCCAGCGACGTGACCTGTACCGCCACGGCCATGTAGAGCGCCAGGATGCCGAGCGCGAGCGCCACGGGTCGCCACGTGGTGGCGAACGGCACGACCAGGTCGACGACGCGGAACTCGATGTAGTCGTCGATCAGCAGGCTGACGAGGTGCAGGGCGGTGAACACCAGGCTGAGACCGCCGAGGAAGCGGTGCCAGTCGAGCATCCAGTCGGGCGGTGGCCGCCGTCCGAGCAGACGGGTCGAAAGCAGCAGGCCGACGATCACGGTGACGCCGATCAGGGCGTACGCCACGAGTCCGCTTGCGCGGACGACGAACCACCAGGCCTGCGGGTTCATGGTCGCCGGTGGAGCCGCCGACTCGCGCGGATGGCCCCGCGATCCTCGACGACGATGCCGTCGACGCCCCAGCGACGGAGGCCCGCTCGGGCTCCCGCCGGACCGGACAGCAGCGCGGCCAGGGCGTAGATCTCGGCCTGCCACGCCGCCGGCGCGACCACGGTCACGGCGGTCACGCCGGTGTTGGCCGGGTCGAGCGTGGTCGGGTCGATCAGGTGGTGCATACGGCGCCCGGCGAGGACCCACGTACGGCGCCCGGTCCCGCTCGTGGCCACACCAGCATCGGTGACCGCGACCGTGCGGTCGGCGGCGGCCACCCGCCATCGCTCGTCGTGCGGACCGGCTCCCCAGAGGCGCAGGTCGCCGCCGATGTTCACGCATCCACCGCGGATCCCGCGGTCTGCGAGGTCGGCACCGATGAGGTCGGCCGCCAGCCCCTTGCCGATGCCACCCGGGTCGAAGCCCGCACCGTCGGGGAGGGTGACGGTCCCCGCGTCCCTGTCGATGCTGATGCGCGCACAGGTCCGCGGATCGTGGTGGACGGGGTCCGGTGACGGGGCGACGGCGGGCAACAGCGCGAGGTCGTCGGTGTAGCCGGCCCGCCGCACGGCAGCCAGCAGGGTCGGGTCGTAGCGGCCGTCGGTGTCACTCCAACCCCGGCGCGCCAGGTCGACCAGCAGCATCGTCTCCCACGACACCGGGGCGGGCCGTCCGGCCTTCGCGTTCATGCGGCTGACCTCGCTGTCGGGGCGGAACCTGCTCCAGCGGCGATCGAGCTGGTGCAGTCGGGAGACCGCGGCCGACAGGACCTGCGAGGTGCCGCCGACCAGTGTGAGCTCCGCAACGCTGCCCATCACGCGGAAGCGGTGTCGCAGCACCGGCCCGACGCTCGCCGACACCGACATCAGCTCGGGGCGGTCGTCGTGTCGGGCGGGCTGTCGACGACGGTCACGGAGCCGTCGCGGTCGAGGTCAGGTCGGCCTTCGAGCCAGGCGCGCAGCGCCGCCCTCGCCTCGTCGTCGCCGACCTCCCCGCCGATGCGCACCTCGACCGTCCGCGCGGGCGAGGCCGGCGCTGCGCGCCGCTGGCTGTCGCGGGCCATCACTGCGACGATGCCGAGCGCGGCGGCGAAGCTCAGGCCCGCCGTCAGTACGCGTGCCACGAGAGCCGGATGTCGTGGTCGCCGACGTGGGCTCACGGTGACGGTCCTGCTCGCAGCGGTCGCGCACCCACCGTCGCCGCCGAACGTCGTGCGCGCAACTTGCTCGCGCCACTCCGCAAGCTCCGCTCCGCTCGCAACGGCCCGGGGCGCCTGACGGCTCAGAAGCCTTCATCAGGCCGGGCGCCCGACGGGGATCAGGTACAGCGGCTCGGTGCCGTCGGGCATGCCGAACAGCTCAGCGACAGCGGGGTCGTCGAACGCGCCGGTGGGCACCGCGCCGACTCCCAGGACGGCGGCCTGCAGCAGCACGTTCTGCGCGGCGTGGCCCACCTCGATCAGGACGTACTGCTCGGCCCGCCCCCCGTACTTGCGCGCGCTGCGCTCCTCGACCCCCGCGATGGCGATCACCGCGGGCGCGGTGTGAAAGGCGCGCTGGTCGAGCGCCGCCGCGGCGAGGTCGTCGCGGATGTCGGTGTTCGACACGGCGGCGACCTCGTGCCCATCAGGGCGGTAGTGGTAGATGCCCTGCTCGTGGGCGACGTAGACCTCGAGCGGGTAGAGCCCTCCGGCGGACGGCGCGGTGCGGCCCTGCTCCCGCTGACCCTGCGCGGCCCACAGCAGCTGTCCGAGCACACCGAGCGTCAACGGCGTGGGGTCGAACTCCCGCACCGAGCCGCGGCGCAGGATGGCCTGCTCCAACGACGTCTCGCCGTCGGTGCGAGGAGACGGCAGTGCCAGCACGGGCACCACCCGCACCGGGTCGTCCCGGGCGACCGTGCCGTCCCCGGCGCGCAGCGCGACCGCCGCGACCGCGGCCATGACGAGCGACACGGCGCTGGCGAGCACGACCGCGCCGATCGTCCGTCGTCGGTTTCCGTCCGCCATGGACCCACCGTACGAGCGGAGGCAACGGCGGTGCCGAAGCGGACGCCTGCGCTGACCGCCACCAATCGGTGATCGCTCGGTGGCGCGCAGCCAGCGAGGGAGGCCAACGGGCCGTGGATGTCTGGCGCGTCCGGCATGACGCGTCGGGTGCCGCTACGGTCGTGGCATGGGCGACGACGCGTGCTGGTTGGATCGGACCTGCCTGTCGTGTGGTCGCTTCCTCGACGACGAGCACGCTGACGACTCGCGTTGTCCGCACTGCGGCGCGGAGCGGGTGGTGGACCGGGCGGATGGTCCGCCGGAGTCGTGACGGGGCCCCGTGACCAGCGTGCGATGCCGTCGTGACGGAACGCGCCGACGGCGCCGCCGCACTCGCCCCCCGCACACTTCATGACCGCCTGAACCCGGCTGCATATCGTTTACGACGTATTCTGGTCGGCAATCTCGCCGGCGGCGCCAACTGGACCCTGGTCATCGACGCTGGATGGTTGGACCTCATGGCCGGACCGCCCGGCGCCATCCCCTACCCGCAGATACGGTCTCTCGGTCGGCCGGCGGCCTTCTTCGCCCAGTCGCGACAACCCGTGGCGGGATAGCCTCTCGATCGTTGTCGCCCAAGACGGAAACGTCCAACGCCGACGGATACCGGCATCCGGGCTACCGCCGGGATGGCTCGTCGAGGAGACACTCGGCAGGCGTGCCGGCCGCACGATCACTCAGCGTGACAGCGGCCGGTCTGGTGACCGCAGACCTTCGGGCCAAGGACCGACCGATGTTGGCTGGCTACCGGTCCAGGTGAAGCAGCGAGGGCTGTTGGACGGGCGAGTGGCGTAGCTGTCCGGGCAGCGCTTTACTACGGCCGGAGGTGAACATGGCGACGTTCGTGTTGATCCATGGCGGCGGGGACGTGGGCTGGTACTGGCACCTGGTGGACGATGAGTTGCGTCAGCGAGGCCATGATGTCGTGGCACCGGACCTGCCGTGTGACGACGCCACCGCCAGCCTGCTCGACTACGCCGACGCGGTGGTCGACGCGATCGGCGACCGGCGTGACCTGATCGTCGCGGGCCAGTCCTACGGTGGCTTCACCGCACCGCTTGTCGCCGATCGGCTTCCCGTCGAGGTGCTCGTCCTGGTGGCTGGGATGATCCCTGCCGCCGGCGAGAAGCCAGCGGAGTGGTGGGAGAACACCGGCTATGGGCGGGCCGTGCAGGAGCAGGCTCGCCGCGACGGCGGTCTGACCGGACACGACGACCCGTTCGTCGCCTTCTACCACGACGTGCCGCGTGACCTTGCCGAGCAGGCACTCAGCAAGGAGCGCCCCGAATCGGACGCGGCGTACAACAGCCCGTGGCCGCTGGATGCGTGGCCAGCCGTCCCCACGAAGTTCGTGGTGTGCACCGAGGACCGGTTCTTCCCCGCCGAGTTCATGCGGCGCGTGGTGGCCGACCGTCTCGGCATCGTCGCCGACGAGGTCGAAGCGGGCCACTGCGTGGCGCTCAGCCGTCCCCACGACCTCGCGAACCTGCTCGACAGCTACGTTCCTACCCGCATGCGGTGAGTGCGGAGCCCGGCACATGCCCACAAGCACGCTGTCGGGTGGCGCTCTGGTTGCCCTTGTTCGACGAACTCTCCGACCCGTGGCGGTGGCGCGCCTGGCCGCCGAGGCGGAGGGCGCCGGCTGGGGTGGCACGGGGTCTTCGTATGGGATCACCTGCTGGCAGGCGCCAGTGAGGCAGGTGGCTGACGCGTGGACAACGCTCGCGGCAATCGCGACTGCCACCGAGCGGCTGCGGCTGGGCCCAATGATCATGGCGTCCCTCGCCGCCCGCCGGCCAAAGGTTGCCAGGGAGACCGCGACATTCGACAGGCTCAGCAACGGCCGCCTCACCCTGGTCGTCGGCATCGGCGGCGACCGTGTCGGACGGGAGCTGTCGGCGACGGGGGAGCAACTCGACCACAGGCGCCGGGACCAGATGCTCGACGAGTCGCTGGCAGATCCTCACGGCCGCCTAGTCAGGTGAGCCCGTACACCACCGCGGTCAGCACCATCGACGATGCCCAGTTCCTCCCGCGACCGGGTGCAGCGTCCCGGCGTGCCCGTGTGGGTGGCAGCGTTAGCGGGCAACGCCAAACCGCTTCGCCGGGCGGCCAGCCACGACCGGCGCGGAAGTGCATGTAAAGGCGGCGCAGTTCGGCGTCGTAGATGTCGCCCGCCGCCGCTAATGGCGCGGAACGCTTCGGCGGCACGTGGCCGGACAACCCGAGCTGCTGGGCGAACGCGCCGTGCCACACGCCAGGTGTCTTGCAAGGTCGACGAGTCGGCGGACGGCGTCATCGGCGACGATGGGGGCGAACCATGGAGATGCTGGGCAACGACGACGGACGACCGGAGCCGCGGGTCGGCGCGCAAGTGCGACCCGACGACGTGACCGTGCGCGTGATGGGCGCGGAGCCGCCACACTGACGCTCGCCGCGGGCCGGTCGGCCACCGGCCACTTCATGACCGCCTGACGGCGCGTCTCCCGGCTACGGGATATCGGGCCGAGTCAGCGGTCCACACGTGGCGGCGATCAGCGCGCGGACCGCGGTGCTTCGTCGTGTGGCGAAATGGCCGCGGAGCAGCTCCCGTGCGCGGACGGCTCAGAGTGGTCGGGCCAGTCGTCCGGTGTGACGCCGGCGACCCGAGCAACGGCCAGGCAGCGGTAGACGTCGACGATGTCCTTATCGGCGAGCCGCGCGTTCCACGCGAGCGCCTTGAGCACGAGCGCGGCCAGCGGATCGGGCAAGCTGACCGCGTAGTGTAGGCTAGTGCCGTCGGTGAGTGCGACGTCCACGTCGGCCGACTCGACCGGACGCGAGAGCGCGAAGCTGAGCCCAGAGACCTCGTCGACGACGAGTGCACCGACCCGTCGGTTGTGTCGAGCGCGGCTCGCAGCCGCCGGCACGAGCACGTCGATCGTGTCGTCATCGCGGACGAACCGATTCCCGCCGCGTCTCACGTAGCCCCGTACGGTTAGCTCGTCGACGAACGCGCCGTCCGCGACGACCTGCGTGCGCACGCCGACATCGGCGTCCGCCGTCGTTCGCACCGGTGCGTCCGGCGGTTGGTAGCGGGCGACGAGCAGCGTCACCATCTGCCCGCCGACCAGGCGGTAGTCAGCCGGACCGATGGCCGTGCCAATATCGGCCACCGCGCGGTGCGCCGCATCCTCCGCACGGGACCGCGACGCGGTGGTCAACACCGTCACGTCGGCCACCCGAGGAGATCGGGCAGCGCCGCCTCCAGCGCGGCTGCCGCTTCCCCAGCGTCGGGACCTGGGCCCGCCTGGACGTCGCGCAGCACGACGATGGGATCCGCCAGGGGCACGGTCACTCCGCGGAAGCGCCGCGGCGTAGCGGGTTCGGGGAGGAGCGTCGGGTCGGCCGGAGTGACCAGTCGCAGCACGGCCTCGTCGGGGCCGTCGGCTGCGACCAGGCCGAGCGGGTGCAGATCGACGGTCTTCGCCGCGTACACGATCGACAGTGCTGGTCGCCGCCAGGGGGCGTACAGATCCGCCGCCGTATCGCCGGACACCCGAGCGTCGAGCAGCTGGGGAAGGCAGCGCAGCGTCACGTCCCACGGATCCTGCTCGGCGGTCGCCCACCACATGGATACGCCCTCGGTCGGCGGTGGCGCGTTGTGCAACAGGTGAGCGAGCAGCCGTCGATGGTCGCTCGGACACCAGCCACGACGGCCGATGCGCTCGACCAGATCCCACGCGAGCAGATTGTTGAGGACCTGCGACACCCGCGGTTGCGTGACCCCGATGCGCTCGGCGATCTGCGACTGGATGAGCGGCGTGTGAGCGACAAGGAGCACTCGCGCCACGGCGGTGGCGGCGTACGGCGCCGGGCCCGGTGCGGCGGGACCCGCACGGTTCGCAGTTGCGTCGCCAGGATCCTCCGCGATCGGCCCTCGAAGTCGTTCGCCCTCGAAATCGATGCTCAAGGCGCCATCGTCGGTCGCCCACGACCACCCGAACTCCTCCAAACGCCGCTGGACTCCCGGTGACAGTCGCTCGGCAACGACGAGACTTGGCTCGGTCGCTGCCGTCAGTTCGGACGGTCGCGGCGAGCGACCAGGCCGCACGAGACGGAACGTGGTCCGGCCGCCGTCCCACGAGATGACCACCCGGTCAGCAGCGACCTGGACGTTGTAGCCACGCTCGCCGAGCTGCCGCATCCACTCCACACCGTCAGTATAAGCATTGGCGCATCACGTTGCCATCATTTATACGACCGGTGTGGCGCTCTTACAGCTGCGGCGCCGCAGCCGAGGACGCCACCAAGCACAAGCGCTCGCAACGCGAGTCACACCCGATCTTGCCCGCCTTCGTTGCGCGACACCAGCAGCCGACGGCTCCCATGATTCACATAGACCGCCTGAAGATCGACCATCGCCCTCCCTGAGTTGACGTGAGGCACGCGGAGGTTGTCCGACTGTCATGACCGCACGGCATCCGGGGATACAGGGCGGGTCGACTGCTCAGTCTGGCGTGCGCGTCAGCCAGTCTTGGACCGCGCGGACGCACTCGTCTGGTCGTTCGATGGGCAGCAGGTGGCCGGCGTGTTCGACCGCATGGGGGGTCCACCCCGTGCGCTCGGCGTGGCGCTGATACGACGGCGGGTCGACAAGCGGGTCGTCGGTCCCCCACAGCAACAGCACCGGCACGGGGAGCCGATCGAGTACGTCCAAGACCGGCTGCTGGTCGACGAACATCGCGGTCATGGCCGATGCGAACGCGGTGACGCCGCCGACGAGGAGCCCTGGGCGCTGAGCAGCCGTGGTCAGGTCGTCGACGTACACAGCGACCTGTTCAGGCGACACCAAGCTCGGGTCGCCGCCGGGTACGTCGCCCCGGGCGTTGGCGAACACGTCCACACCGGTCACGGCGGCGCGTTTTCGGGTCAGGGCACGCGGGCCTGCCAGGCGTAGCCCGGCGCGTGCGACCGGCGCTCCGACGGCGAGTGCGGCGCGACCCAGCGTCTGCCACGCCAACTGTTCAAACCGTGCGGTGCGTCGCCAGGGCAACGCCGGCGCGAAGAGCACGAGCCCGGTGACCCGGGCCGGCACAAGGTCGGCGGCCAGCGCCGCGACGAGTCCGCCCATCGACCAGCCGTGCAACACGACCCGGTCGAGTGCCAGGTGGCCGATGACCGCACGGACGAAGCGGGCGTCGACACAGGCGCGGGGGCCGTATCGGTAGGGCGCGCCGGTGTGGCCGGTCACCGTTCCGGGTGGATCGACCGCGATGACTGGACCCAACGCGGTGAGTCGTGGGAC
>DASUUK010000048.1 GCA_036374135.1 Euzebyales bacterium | reverse complement strand
TCGCGCTCCAGATACGCGCGCACCAGGTGCACCAGCGGCCGCTCGTCGTCGACGATCAGCACCGTCGCCGTTGGTGTCGTCATGGCGACCATTGTCGCGTGATGCCTACCCTGCTGGGGCCGCCGTGCGGACCTCCAACGCGCGGGATTGATGTGATCTTGAGCGTGTGCGGTGGCCTGTCTTGACCTGTTCCGGGCACCGTGTCAATCCCGTGGCAGGACAGCGCCGTTCGTGAGGCGCGCGAGACGCTTGACGGCGGCCTGCGATGGCAGGTCGAGTGCGTGGAGGCAGAAGGTGGCGAGCTCCGCGGCCGGGATGTCGCGGCGGTGGCCATCGTGGTGCTGGTGCTGCACATGCCCGATGTCAGCGCAGCCGCGGCGACGGCGCGCGCATCAGGCACTGACCCGTCCGATCTCGGCAGGGATCTGGCACACCCCGGCATCGGGCTGATCGTCCTGCTCGTGATCCACACCCTCAACGTCTACAAGCCGCGAGGCATGACCCGATACGGACAACGCATGCACGCACGGTCACAGCGAGTGGTGGCAACGCCTCGCGGGGCGGACCGATGACACCCTGCGAATCCGTCGTGCAGCGGACGCCGGCGAACCGCCGGTCACCGCCCGAAGCGCCGCAGTCGCAGTGAGTTGGTGACCACGCTGACGCTCGAGAAAGCCATCGCGGCGCCCGCCACGATCGGCGACAGCAGGCCGAGTGCCGCGATGGGGACGGCGAGGGTGTTGTAACCGAACGCCCACCACAGGTTCTGGCGGATGGTGCGCTCGGTCGCGCGGGACAGCTCGATGGCCGTGGCCACGCCGTCCAGGTCTCTGCGCATCAGCGTCAGGTCGCTCGACTCGATCGCAACGTCCGTGCCGGTGCCTATCGCGATGCCCAGGTCGGCCTCGACCAGCGCGGGCGCGTCGTTGACGCCGTCACCGACCATCGCGACCGTCCGACCACCGGCCTGAAGGCGGGCGATCTCGTCCTGCTTGCCATCGGGCAGCACCTCGGCGAGCGCACGGTCGATGCCGACCTGGGCGGCGATGGCGGCGGCTGTGCGGTGGTTGTCGCCGGTGATCATCGCGGTCTCGATGCCCATGGCGTGCAGCCGCGCTACCGCGCTCGCGGCGTCGTCCTTGACGGTATCGGCAACGGCAACCACACCGCGGACCTCGCCGTCCCAGCCCACGACGACCGCGGTCTTTCCGTCGCGCTCGCACCGTTCGGCGGCGTCATCGAGCGTCTCGGGCAGCACCAGCCCGGCCTCGGCAGCCAGCTTGCGGGTGCCGACCCAGACGGTCACGTCGTCGATGTCCGCGCGCACGCCGTGCCCGGCGACGGCGGTGAACGTCCCCGGACGAGCAACGTCGAGTGCGCGGTCGTGAGCGGCGGCGGTGATCGCCGCGCCGATCGGGTGCTCGCTGTCTGCTTCCGCTGCCGCGGCGCGGCCCAGCAGCGTGTGGTCGTCGGTGCCGTCGCCTGCGACGACGTCGGTCACGGCCATCTCGCCGCGCGTCAGCGTGCCGGTCTTGTCGAACACCACGACATCGATCTCGCGGGTGCGCTCGAGCACCTCGACGCCCTTGATCAAGATGCCGAGGTCCGCACCGCGTCCGGTGCCCACCATCACCGCGGTCGGTGTCGCCAGCCCCAACGCGCAGGGGCACGCAATGATGAGCACGCTGACGGCGGCGGTCAGTCCGCCGACCGGCTCGCCGAGCGCGATCCACCACACGCCGAAGGTGGCCAGCGCGATCGCGAGCACCGCGGGGACGAAGACGGCCGAGACGCGGTCGGCGAGGCGCTGGGCCGCGCCCTTGCCCGCCTGCGCGCGTTCGACCATCGTCACGATCCGGGCCAGTGCGCTGTCGGCGCCGACGGCGGTGGCGCGCACCGTCAGCACCCCGTTCGCGTTGATGGTCGCGCCGCTGACGCCCGTCCCGGGGGACTTGTCCACCGGTACGCTCTCGCCCGTCAGCATCGACTCGTCGACCGCGCTCGTGCCCTCGACGACCTCGCCGTCGACCGGCACCTTCTCGCCTGGGCGAACGCGTACGACATCGCCGACCCGCACACGCTCGATCGGCACCAGGTGCTCCGTGCCGTCCGACGCGACCAGTCGTGCCTGCGTCGCGCCGAGCTGCAGCAGCGCCTCGATGGCGGCGCCCGCACGCCCCTTGGCCCGCGCCTCCAACCAGCGCCCGAGCAGCAGGAAGGCGATGATCAGTACGGCGCTCTCGAAGTAGAGGGGACCGCCCCGGAACAGCTGCGCCACTGAGAACCCGAAGGCCGCCAGCGTGCCCAGCGCGATCAGCGTGTCCATGTTCGCCGTGCGCCGCCGCGCCCGGCGGGCGGCCTCCGCGAGGAACGGCCAGCCGGCCCAGAACTGCACCGGGATCGCCAGGACGAACGCGGCCACCCGACCGCCCGTCGACTCCATCACCGCCATCGCGCGGTCCGACAACGGCGCAGCGACCATGCCGACGAGGAACACCGCGGCGATCGGCCACGCGACGGCCGCGCGGCGTGCCCACATGCGCTGTGTGGCGCGCTCCTCGTCCGCGCGCGATGTGCGGGGTTCGTCGACCCTGGCCGGTGCCAGGCGGTAGCCGATGCGGTCCACCGCGGCGGCGAGGTCCTCGTCGGATGTGGCACCGTCGTCGAGGCGCACCAACGCCATGCCGGTCGCGAAGTTCACGTCGGCGTCGGCGACGCCCTCCTGGCGCCCGAGGATGCGCTGCACCCGTGCGGCACACGACCCGCAGGTCATCCCATGCACTTCGAAGGACCGCTCGGTGGCATCAGCGGGCGATGCCTCGGTCGCCTTGTTCGGTGGGGCGGAGGTCATCGACGCGGGCTCCTGTCGGCACGTGCACGGGTCAGGTCAGGCTTCCTTCGGCGGTACGACGTAGCCCTGGTCCTCGATGGCGGCGACGAGGGCGTCTCGTTCGATGATCGCGTCGTCGTAGTCGACGGTGACATGCCGCGCGTCAATGTCGACGCTCGCGCGCGCCACACCATCGAGCGGCTGCAGTGCGCCCTCGATCGAGCGCTGGCAGTGACCGCAGTGGATCTCGGGCACGAGGATCGTTTCGGTGGTCATGGGCTGCCTTCCGTGGGTGGTGCGTCGTCAGGATCGGAGGAGACGTTCGACGGCCGAGGTCGCCTCAGCGATGATCTCGTCGGCTCGGCGGGGATCCTCGTCGCGGGCGGCGTCGGTGACGCACCCGCGCAGATGGTCGTCGAGCAGGCCGACGGCGACCTTCTCGAGCGCCCGCTTGACCGCGGTGATCTGGGTGAGCACATCGATGCAGTAGCTGTCGGACTCGACCATCCGCGCGATGCCGCGGACCTGTCCTTCGATGCGGCGCAACCGAGCGCGGTAGTCGTCCTTGCGGTGCCCGTACCGGTAGGTCGGGGCTTCGCTGACCGTCGGGTCGCCCGCATCCCCACGACCGCCGTCGGACTCTGTACCCATGGGGGGTAGGGTAGCAGGGCGTGGAGCGCATCGACGCAGGGATTGACGTCTGCCCTGGTCGGCCTCGCTGGCTGAGCGGCGTCCGTGCACGTGCGCAGGTCGGGCGCCATGCCTATGGCGCGATGCCTTCGGCGCGCTGCACCGACCTGACGTAGGCGACGATGGCCGCCACCTCCTCCTCGTCCACATCCTGCGGTGGCATGGCCCCGAAGGCCCAGTGGTGCGCCTGCACGCCGAACTGCGCCGCCGCGTAGAACGCGCCGTCTGGATGGTGGTCCGGGGTGTACACGTCATCGAGGAACGGCGGTCCGTTGTCCGTGCCCCCCAGGTCCGCGCCGTGGCACTGTGCGCAGGTCGCCTCGTATAGCTGCTCGCCCTCGGCCACGAGCTGCTCCTCGCCGTCCGCCACCACCGGCTCAGTGTCCGCCGCACCGGTCGCGCACGCGCCTGCGATCGTGGCCACCGCTACGACGAGCGCCCCGCACGTGGACCTGTGCCGCACGTACGCCTCCCACTTCCTACCCGGTAGCCGACGGGCTGCGCCCGCCGTCAGCGTTCTGACGGAGCAGCGAGTGTAGTACTGCGCGACGTCGTAGTGCGGTAGGGGCCCCGTCGCGCCGCGTCAGATGACGCTGGACGAGGCCTGCCAGCGCCAGTGCAGCGCGCTGTCGGCAGCGGGATGCCGAGGGTAAGACGCTGATCAGGTAGCGGACCACGGAGCGGTGATCGACATCCAGCTGCGGTCTGGGCTCGGGTTGCATGATGCCTCCCAGGTGATTGTCGGTGGGGGATGCGTTCAGTCGGCGAGCGACTCGAGCCGTGCGCGCAAGCGTGTGGTGTCTGCACGCGTCCAGTCGGTGGGCGCTGCGATGTGTGCCCAGGCGTCGACGTGCTCGGGGCCGTAGATGTGGCCGTGGCCGGTCGGAGCGTTGCCGCCCAGGATGGTGTCGATGGTCGTCTGGACGAATGTGATGATCGGTAGGTAGGGCGTCCGGGGAGAGATGCCGCGCGGCCGCGGGTCACGCAGCCACGCGGGGCGGGTGAAGGCTAGGTCGGGTGTCCACCAGGTGACGGGGTCCGATGGGTGCTGCAGGTAGACGACGCGGGGTGTGCTCCACCGGCCCGACTGGTTCAGGTCCTCACCGTTGGTGGCGAACCGGACGGTCCGGCCGTCCTGGTACACCGGGCGCCACTGGGGGGAGCCCGCGTCACGGGCGGCGGTGAACTGCCGCCACAGGGGGTTCGCGCGGGTGGGTCCGACCCACAGTGCGCCGTCGACGTGCGCGCGGATGTCGGCCAGGTCGGCGAAGACCTGCTCGGAACCGAACGAGCCGAGGCTTTCGCCGTACAGCAGCAGGAGCGGACGGGCCGACAGCGGCCGCCGCCTCAACCGCCGGGTGACGGCGTCGAAGAGCGCGGACGCGGTGGTGCGCGCGCGGTCCTGGTTGCCGCCCATCACCAGCCAGCTGGGCAGGTAGGAGTACTGGACCGCGACCGCGGCGGTATCTCCGCGGTACATGTACTCCAGGGGCGCGACGGCATGGCGGTTGACCGAGCCGGTGCCCGTGGCGGTGATGACCAGCAGGACGTCGCGGTCGAACGCGCCGGTGCGTTCGAGCTCGGCGACGGCCAGGTCGGCGCGGGCCTGGACGGACGGCGCCGATGCGAGTCCGACGTAGGCGCGGATCGGTGCGCGCGCCGGCGCCCCGCTGAATGCGCGCAGTTGGCCGACCGTGGGCGCCGTGGCCACGAACCGGCGCCCCATGCGGCCGAGCGAATCCCACGCCACCAGGCTGGCGCGCGATCCCGACCGGCCGCCAGATCGGGGCGGGCGCACGTCGGGGTCGCTGCCAGCGTCTGCGGCGACGAGTCTGTCGTTGACGGAAGGGACGAGTTCTGACGCGATGCCGATGTCGATGACCGCCACGGTCACCGCCAGCGCGACGATCGTGTGCGCCAGGCCGCGGCCGCGACGGGGAACGATCCGCGTGACGAGGCCGGCGTAGCACGACAGGCCGGGGTGCGCCAGCCGCACGACGAGGACCACGGCGTAGGCGATCGCCGCCGCGACGGCGACGGCCGACGCCAGATAGGGTGCCGCGTCGCCGTCGATGGTCATCAACCGGCGCACGTCGACCTGCCAGTGGTAGTTGGCCAGCAGCGCCCACGACGCGGTGGCGCCAGCGAGCAGCAGCACCGCTGCCCGCGCGGCTGGGGGTGCGGCCGGTGGCCGCGTCGGGAGCAGGCTGACCAGGCGTCGGTTGGCGCGGCCGGTGCCCAGTCCGATCGCGACGGCCGCCCCCGACAGCACGCCCTGGGTCAGCCAGGGGCGTGGATACAGCGACGGCGTGAGCGACGCGGCGAAGAACAACGATGCGGCGAGCCACTCGCCGGGTGAGAACCACATGCCCAGGTGCAGCGACACCGCGCGGCGGCTCTGCCAGCGTGTGGGCCGCGGCGGTACGACGGTGACCACCGCGCCCCCGGGGGGCGGCGGCCGCATATCGGCGGGTCGGCGGGTCATGGGGTGTGGATGGCGCGCAGGACGTCGACCCGCGCCGCACGGACGGACGGGATGACCGACGCGAGCACGCCGAGCAGTCCGGTCGCCAGGACGGCGATGGCGACGTGCCAGCCGGGCACGACGAAGGTCTGGCCCGCATGCGCCGGCGCGCAGGAACGCCAGCACCTCGCCGCTGGCGGGGCGTCGAGGTTGCCGGTGGGCTCGTCGGCTGCCGGGTCCGGGTGGCGGCCGTCCAGCCGCACGGGCGGGACGATGTTGTCGCGCGCCGACAGCGACGCCACGAGCTTGAGGCTCTGGAACACGAAGCCGACGCGGATGGTCGTGCCGTTCTCGAGTACGGGCACCGTGGGGTCAGGCGGGGTGGAGGTCGACGCGGCGCAGCAGTTGGGCGTTGAGTGCGACGATGACGGTCGACAGGGTCATGAGGACGGCGCCGGCCGCCATGGGAAGCACGACGCCGGTGAAGGCGAGCGCGCCGGCGGCGAGTGGGATGGCGGCGAGGTTGTAACCGGCGGCCCACCACAGGTTCTGGATCATCTTGCGGTAGCTGGCGCGTGGGAGCCGGCGGACGGCGAGGACGCCGCGGGGGTCGTCGGAGGCGAGCACGATGCCGGCAGCACCGATCGCCACGTCGGTGCCGGCGCCGATGGCGATGCCGACGTCGGCACGCGCCAGCGCTGGTGCGTCGTTGACGCCGTCGCCGACCATTGCGACGGTGTGGCCGCGGTCCTGCAGGGCGGTGACCGCGGCGTCCTTGTCCTCGGGGAGCACCTCGGCGAGGACCTCGTCGATGCCCAGGTCCGCGGCGGCCGCGTCGGCCACCTGCTGCGCGTCACCGGTGAGCATCGCGACCGTCACGCCTGTTGTGCGCAGCGCGGTGACCGCGTCGCGGCTCTCCGGGCGGACCTCGTCCTCCAGCGCCAGGGCACCGGCGATGGCGCCGTCGGCGATGACGTACAGCACCGCGGCACCACGTGCCTGCCACCGCGTGATCTGCGCGGCCAGGGCGGCCGGTGGCGCGAGTCCCTGTTGGCTCAGCAACGCAGGTCCACCGACGGCGACGGTCGTGTCGTCCACCGTCGCCCGCACGCCGCGGCCCGTCATCGAGGTGAACCCCGAGGCCGCCGGCACGGTGATGCCGCGGTCGGTGGTGGCGGCGACGATCGCCCGCGCCAGCGGGTGTTCGCTGTCGGCCTCGGCTGCGGCGGCCAGTGCCAGCACACGGTCGGTGACGCCGTCAACCGCCGCGGCGCTGGACAGCACGTGTCGCCCCCGCGTAAGCGTGCCGGTCTTGTCGAACAGCACCGCGTCGACCGTGCGCATGCGCTCCAACGCGAGCCGGTCGGTGATCAGGATGCCGTTGCGCGCCGACTTCGCGGTCGAGATCGACGTGACGAGCGGGATCGCCAGACCGAGCGCGTGAGGGCAGGCGATGATGAGCACCGTCATAGCGCGGGTCACGGCGGCGTCGGGCTGGCCGAGCAGCCCCCAGGCGACGATCGTGACCACCGCGCTGACGACCGCGACGTGGAACAGCAGCGCGGCGGCGCGGTCGGCCAGTACCTGGGTGCGTGACCGTGACTGCTGCGCCTGCGCGACCAACCGTCGGATGCCCGCCAGCGCGGTGTCGTCGCCGACGGCGTCGATGCGGATCCGCAGTGCGCCGTCCGTGGCGATGCTGGCCGCGCCCACCCGGTCGCCGACGCCGCGGGCGACGGGGGTGGACTCGCCGGTGAGCATCGACTCGTCCAGCGCCGCCGCACCCGCGACGACTGTGCCGTCGACCGGTGCGCGGCCGCCGGTGCGGACCAGCACCACGTCACCGACGGCCAGCGCGGCCAGTGGCACCGTCCGCACGGTCCCGTCGTCGTCCTGGCGTTCGGCCTCGTCGGACAGCAGATCGGCCAGCGCCGCGAGCGCGTCCTGGGCCTGGCCGACCGCGCGCATCTCGAGCCAGTGTCCCAGGAGCATGATCACGATCAGCAGTGACAGCTCCCACCAGACCCCCACGTCGAACAACCCGAGCGTGGCGGCGGCGCTGGACAGGAACGCCACGGTGATCGCCATGGCGATCAGCAGCATCATCCCTGGTCGGCGGTCACGCGCCTCGGCGACGCCCCCCACGAGGAACGGCCACCCGCCGTACCCGAACACGATGGTCCCGAGGACCGGCGCGACGAGCGCGGAGCCGGCGAACTCCGGCAGCGAGTAGCCGAACGATTCCTGCAGCTGGTGGCTGGACGCGACGACGGGCAGGGCGAGCAGCAGCGACCACCAGAACCGGTCCCTGAACGTCGCGGCGTGGTCGTCGTGCCCACCACCGTGCGTGGTGTCGCGGTGACCTGCATGGCCGCCGTGCGCGCCGGCGTGAGGACCGGGCGGCATTCGGTGCGTTGCGGCCGACGCGGTCGTGACGGCGTCGTGGGTCGCCATCTTGTCCCGGTGGGCGTCGTGGCGGTCCGGCGCTCGGGTGTGCGTCGCGATGTCGTTCGTTGGTGCGTTGGTGGGCCTCATCACTGCCTCCCGTAGGTCTGCTGCCGACGGTGGGCGTTGGCGGTGTCCGATCGGTGTCCGGCTGCTGTTGGTGCTGCACTCGCGCCGAGATGCGACGGAGGTGGCCGCGCGCGGTGCCGGCGCCTGCTCATGGGTGTCTCACCAGCGACCGGGGGCAAGGTCACGCACCGGCACGGAGCGCACGGGCGGACCAGTGGCGTGGACGACGCTGGCCCAGTGAGCGCCCCGTCTCGACGGGCGACGCCGATCGTCAGCACAGCGGCGGGCACCACCGCCAGGTACGCCACGCGGATCGCGGGTGCGATGCCGATCGCTTCCTGGAGGGCGCCGACCGCGACGTAGCCGAGCGCCGCCACTCGACCGCGTCGCCGATGAGTCCGGACGCTGTCGCGATCGCGTACGGGGCGAGGCGCTGTGCGGCGAGGATCACCAGCGGCAGCGCGGCGTTGCCCAGCGCGCCCGCTGTACCGACGGCCGCTGCCAGCCCGGCGACCCCGACCCACGCCACGGCCGACACCAGGGCGGTCCACGACGACCTGACGAGGACCAGACCGCCGACGAACATGCCGGTGGCGGCGGCGCCGAGCGCGGCGACCCGCACCGCACCAATGCGGTCAGCGACGACGCCGAACGCGGGCTGCGTCAGCGAGCCGGCCGCCCACGGTGCAGCGACGAGGACGGCCAGTCCGCGTTCGCCGACGGCCAGGCGCTGCAGCAAGGGTCCCAACGCAGTGACGCCACCGAGCACACCGTCGACGGCGACGTGGGATGACGCGAGCAGGACGGTCGTGACGATGGCGCTGGCCGGCGCAGCCGGCATCGAGATCGAGCGGACGGGTCCCGTGGTCGCGGTGGCACGCCGCGACGATGGTCCGTCACTTCGTCGTCGACCGTCCCATGCAATGGCCGGCATCGCGTCCTCCTCGGTGGGCGCGGCCAGTTGATGCGCACGCTGGTGTCTGCGCCGTGTCCGCATGAGGGTCCGAGGACGATCGGTCGCGACACCGCGCGCACACCGTCCTTCGACACGATCGACGTGTGACGGTGATCAGGAGGATCGATGGCGGTCGACGTGCTGGAGTTGGTCGTTCCCGGGCTCCGGTGCCGCGACGACGTGCGTGTCGTCAGTCGCGCGATCCAGGATCTCGACGTCGTGACCGTGGAGATCGATGCGGCGACCGCGCGCGTTGTCGTGCGCGGCGAGGTCCCCGTCCAGGCGGTTCGAGAGGCGATCGAGCAGGCTGGGTACGAGGTCAGCTCGTGGTGGTGACCATCCGCTGCGTGTCGCGCTCGTCGACCGCTGCGCGCGGGCGGCTGTGCCGCGCGCGCAGGTCGGCCGCGTCCGCGAGGCACCGTGCGCGCGCGTCGTCGTCGCCGCGCAGCGCCGCCAGCCGCGCGAGCTGTTCGAGGACGGTGGCACGGAGCAGCGCGTCGCCGATCTGCTCGGCGATGTCGCCAGCGCGGCCGAGGTGCGTCGCGACGGCGTCGTCGGCCCGTCCCTCGTCCAGTGCCGCGGCCGCGATGCCCGCCAACGCGCGGGCGACGCCGCGCGGCACGTGGTTGCGTTCACAGCGGTCGAGTGCGTCGGCGTACGGCAGCCGCGCCACCTCGGGGTCGTCGCGCAACCGTGCAGCGGTGCCACGAGCCAGCGCGACGAGGGCCAGCATCGACTCGTCGGCCAGGTCGCGGGCGATCCGCTCACCGTGCCCCAGCCAGCGGTCGGCTTCGGTCGGGTTGCCGCGGTGCAGCGCGGTCTCGCCGAGCTCGATCAGTGACCGTGCCAGGTTGTTGGGCAGCCCGCGATCCCGTGTGAGCCGCACCGCCTCGTGCAGCATGACGTCGGCCTCGTCACAGCGTCCCGCCAGGCGCAGACCGACGCCGAGGTGCAGGCGCACCGCCGAGCGCCCCCAGGTGTCGGCGAGGGCGTCGAACGCCTTGGCCGCCCTCCGGCCGAGCGCCAGCGCCTGCGCCGTCGATCCGTGGTACAGCACGATCTCGGTCTCGACGAAGTCCGCCAGCGCCACACCCCACGGGTCACCACACGCCTGCAGGGCGCGTCGGGCGTCCGCCACCGCGGCGAGGTGACGCTCGACGTCCGCCCCGGCGACCGCCTCGACCGCCGTCAGAAGCTGCGACAGCGCGGCGCGCGCCGTGTCCCCGACGGTCGTGAACAGCGCACGGCTCTCTTCCGCGGCGGCTGCCGCGTGCGCACTGGGATGCACGATGCAGCCCGCCGGCCGCAGCGCCAGCGACAACGCCTGCAACGCGCGTGCCCGAGCCGCGGGGGAGCCGGCACCGACGGCGTCGAGGGTCGCGCGCAGCTGCACCCGTCCGTCGACCTGGCGGCCGACGTACCAGTACCAGCCGAGCGCGCCGGCCAGCCGCAGACCGACATCCGGCGCCGACAGGGCATGCTCACGGGCCCACCCCAGCGCCAGCCGCAGGTTCGCATCCTCGGCGTGCAGGGACGCGAGCGAGCGGGACTGCTCGCCGCCGCGCAGCGCCGGCTCGATCGCCTCCGCCAGGTCGGTGAAGAACCGGGCATGCCGCTCCCGCACGGTCGCGGCGCCGCCGTCCTCCTCCAGCAGCTGCGCCGCGTAGACCCGAATGGTCTCGAGCATCCGAAACCGCGACCCCTCTGCGACCACGAGCGACTGCCGCACCAGCCGACCAAGCAGGTCCAGCACGTCGTCCCCGTCGACCGTGCAGACGGCCTCGGCCGCCTCCAGGGTCCATCCGCCTGCAAACACCGCCAGCTGCCGGAACAGCGTCTGCTCCGCGGGGGTCAGCAGCTCGTGGCTCCACGCCACCGCGGCGCGCAGCGTCCGATGACGCGCCTCGGCGGTCCGCGGTCCACCGGTCAGCAGGCGGAATCGGTCGTCGAGGCGCGCGGCGATCTCGTCCGGGCTGAGCATCGCCACCTGTCCGGCCGCCAGCTCGATCGCCAGCGGCATACCGTCGAGCCGCTCGCAGATGTGGCGCACGGCGGGTTCGGCCGCCGTCGCGTCGAACCCGGGCCGGACGGCGGCCGCCCGGTCGGCGAACAGCATGACCGCGTCGTCCGGTGGCAGCGGCGCGACGGGCATCTGCACCTCACCGTGGACACCCAGCGCCTCCCGGCTGGTCGCGACGACCCGCAACGCGTCACCGGCCGACACGAGCAGCGCCTCGACGTACTCGGCACAGGCATCGATGAGGTGCTCGCAGTTGTCCAGCACCAGCAGCGCGCGGCGTGGAGCCAGCCACGAGATCACCAGCTGCCGGACCGAGGTGGCTTCGGCGGTGGGCAGGTCGAGCGCATCGGCGATCGCGGTGGGGATCCCCGCTCCGTCGCGCACGCTGGACAGCCGCACGAGCCATACGCCGTGCGCATGGTCATCGACTGCTCGACGTGCGGCAGCCAGCGCGACCGTGGTCTTGCCGATGCCGCCGGGTCCGGTGACGGTGACCAGCCGACGGCCGGATGACAGCTCGAGCAGGCGGGACACCTCCAGCTCGCGGCCGACGACCGAGCTGAGCGGGGTCGGCAGGTTCCCCTGCGCCGCGGGCACTGCCGCCACCGCGTCCAGCGCGGCGTCCTGTCGCAGGATCGCCTCCTGCAGTCGACGCAACGGCACCGATGGCGTCACACCGAGCTCCTCGTCGAGCAGCTGGTACACGTCCCGGTACACGGCCAACGCGTCGGCCGTGCGCCCGCAGCGGTACAGCGCCGTCATCAGCTGGCCGCGCAACCGCTCGCGCAGGGGATCCGCCGCGACCAACCGCTCCAGCTCGGCGACCACGCTGGCGTTCTCGCCCGCGGCGAGCCGCTCGTCGATCCAGTCCTCGACCGCCGTCGCGCGCAATCCGGTCAGCCGCGCCGCCTCCGCCCGCGCCCACACGTGGTCGGCGAACTCCTCCAGGGGCGGACCCCGCCACAGCGCCAGCGCCGCCGCATGCCGCCGCGCCGCGACCAGCTGCTCGAAGCGCCTGGCGTCCACCTCACCCTCGCCGACGTCGAGGCGGTACCCCGGCGGATCGGACACCAGCGCGTCGCCGATCACGCGGCGCAGCTTCGAGACGCGCAGGTGCAGCGCGTTGCGAGGATTCGCGGGCAGCTGC
Source organism: Euzebyales bacterium (assembly GCA_036374135.1). NCBI lineage: Bacteria > Bacillati > Actinomycetota > Nitriliruptoria > Euzebyales > Euzebyales bacterium. The sequence goes on along the minus strand of DASUUK010000048.1, from coordinate 19,430 downwards.
TCACCCCACAGCTCGTCGATCAACCGGTCCTTGCCGACCGTCCGGTCGCCGGCGCACGCGAGCAGCGCGAGCAACACCCGCTCCCCGGCTCCGGGGATGCCCCGCGGCGTCCCATCGACCAGGACCTCGAAGGACCCCAGCACGCGGATCTCCACCGTGGCCTCCACGTCCGGACAACGCCTCCTGCCAGTCTGCGCCGCCATGCCGTCCGGCGACAAGCCGTTGCGCGAAGAACCCGCGCGAGGTCGTCGGCGCCCGGTGCCGTGGGACGGGTCGCGAGGGCGTCCCGCGCGTCCCACGGTCCTGGCGGACACCGCCGGCACAGCGCCCGGACAGCGGTCGCGTCGACGGTGTGCGCACCGACCCGGGGAGGCCACGATGCGCACCACAGCGGACAACGAGGCGACCGAGAAGACCGCCGACACCCCGCAGGAGGACGGTCGGGCCAGGAGACGCCGCGTCCGTCGCATGCTCGACGAGTGGCGGCCGTCGGCCGTCACGCTCGGCGCACCGGCGTTCCCACTCGCCGTGCTGTTCGGGCTGAACGCGGTCGACGAACTCGACCGCGCCGCCTTCGCGGTGCTCCTTCCCGACATCCGGACGCACTTCGCGCTGAGTGACGCCGCCGTGCTGGGGCTTGTGGGCGCCACCACGATCGCGATCGTGCTGATCGAGCTGCCGCTGTCGTTCGTCGCCGACCGGGCGAACCGGGTCCGGATCGCCACGGCGGGCGCGGCCCTGTGGGCCCTGTTCTCCCTCGGGACGGGCCTCGCCGCGTCGGTGGCGATGCTCGTCGCGACCCGCATCGGCGCCGGCGGCGGCAAGGCGGTCGTGACCCCGACCCACTCGTCGTTGCTGTCCGACTACTACGAACCGGCTGCGCGGGTCAAGGTCTTCGCCGCACACCGGCTCGCGAGCTCCGCCGGTCAGGTCGCCGGTCCCGTGCTGGCGGGCCTGCTCGCGTCCGCGCTCGGGTGGCGTGCGCCGTTCCTGGTGTTCGCGCTGCCCACGGTCATCCTCGTCGTCCTCGCCCTGCGGCTGCGTGAGCCGGTCCGCGGCGTGCACGAGCGGCGGGCTGCGGGGGCCGACGAGGTCACCGCGCAGCTGGAGGAAGCCGCCGAGGGCGTGTGGTCGACGATGCGCGTGCTGTGGCGGGTGCGGACGGTGCGGCGGATCTGGGCCGCGGCGCCGTTCCTCGGCATCGCGCTGTTCGGCGTGCCGAACCTGCTGTCGCTGGTCTACGAGGACGTCTTCGGTCTCACTGCGGCGCACCGCGGCTTCGTCGCCGCGGGCGTGGAGCCACTGCAGATCGTCGGGATCTTCGCGGCCATGCCCGTCGTCGCCCGGATCTCACGGAACCGGCCAGGGTTCCTGCTGGCATTCGTCGCCGTGGTGGGCATCGCCGACGGGTTGCTCCTCGTGATCCTCGCGTATGCCCCGCACGTGGCCCTGGCCGTCGCCGCCCACGCCCTGCTGGCTGCGAGCATCGGCACCCTGGTGCCGGCGTTCCTTGCTCTGGTCTCGCTGGTCGCGCCGCCGCGGGTGCGGTCCGTGGCGTTCTCCACCATGTCGCTGTTCGCCATCCCTGGGCTCGCGGTCTTCCTGCCGATGATCGGCGCCGTGTCGGACGCCCTCGGGATCCAGGCGAGCATGCTGGTCCTGGTGCCTGTGTCCATCGTCGCGGGACTGCTCGTGGCGTCGGCATCGCGCTTCGTGGCCGATGACATCGACGCCGCGCGGTCGGATTCTCTGGCCCGCGCGCTGGGTGCGGCGCCCGCGAACCCGTGAGGTTGGGGTCCCCTCAGCCGCGCACGTGCCCGACCTCGATCTGCTCAGCGCGGTGGGTGGTCATGCGCCGTCGGGGACACGCTCCGCCTCGGCTTGGCGGAGCTCACTGAGTGCCGCGCGTCCCAGTGCGACCGCTCCCGCGAAGTCCATCGCGGCGCCAAGCGCAAGCGCGCCGTCGAAGTCGTCGCCCAGCCGTCGGCGGCCGGTCGCCTGCAGCTCGGCCAGCCGCGTCGCCGCCTGCGGTGGGACACGCGTGCCCATCGACGACCGGATCGCCGTGGTCGCTCCGAGGATCGCCACGGCGCTGCGGGGTGCATGGGCACGGACGCCGAGTTCGGCGATGACCTCCAGCGTCAGGATGGTCGACGCGATGTGGCGCACCTCTGCCAGGTGCTCGAGGGATGCCCCGATCAGATCGTGCACGCCCTCGTTCTCGCCGCGGCTCATGCGGAACTGCGCGAGTGCGCCCTCGACGATCCCCAGGTCGACGACCGAGTCGATCGCCCGGGCCCGCCTCATGGCGTCCCGGAGCATCTCGTCGGTATCGTCGAACTGACGCGTGATGCCCTGCACCCAGCTCATCGCGACGAACCCGGTCGTCGCGCCGACGGCGTCGCCGATCCGCTCGAACGTGGCGACGCCGCGCCGCATGATCGCCATGCCGTCGTCCATCGCGCCCGTCATGCCGCGGACGAGGCCGACCGCGACGTCCGCGTACCCGAGGCTGCGGTCGTCGCCGGTCTCACGCGCGACCTCGGCGGCCTCCAGCAGTGCCGGTGCCGCGAACGCGTAATCACCGGACCAGATGGCGAACATGGCTCGCGCCGCGAGGACGCGTGCGCGCGGCTCGCGTCCGAGCTGCGGCGCCTGGAGGCAGCGGTCGGCCCACAGCCTGCCCTCCGTGAGGTACCCGCGCATCCACCAGAACCACCACGACTCCCAGAGGACGTCGGCCACCGGATCCGGATCATCCTTCGCGAGCGACCAGCTGAATGCCTGCCGGACGTTGTCGAGCTCGATCTCCACGGCGTCGAGCGTCGCAGGGCGCCGCCCCCCGGGCCGTCCGACGCCGGCGGCCAGCTCCAGGAATGTGCGAGCGTGGCGCGCGAGCACGGCGTCCCGTCCGGCGCTGCGGTCCAGCAGCTCCCGAGCGAACTGCCGGATGGCGCCGAGCATGGAGAAGCGGACACCGTGCTCCGCCTGTACGTCGGTGCGCACGAGGCTCTGCCCCGCGAGCGACGCGACCGCCGACATCACGTCGCCCTCGACGTCGCACACCCGCTCCGCCGACGCCAAGGTGAACCCACCCCGGAACGCGCTGAGCTGCGCGAAGGCGTCCCTGGTGGGTCCGTCCAGCAGGTCGTAGCTCCAGGCGATCGTGGCACGCAGGCTCTGGTGGCGCGCAGGCATGTCGCGCCGGGCGTCACCCAGGTCGGGGAACCGGTCCTGGAGGCGGCCGAGCAGCATCTCGGGCGTCAGGATCCTGACGGTGGCCGCGGTCAGCTCGAGCGCCAGCGGAAGGCCGTCGAGCTCACGGCAGATGGCGACGATCGCGGCCATCGCGCGTTCGTCGGGATCGAAGTCAGGCCGCACGGCTTCGACCGCGTGGACGAACAGCTGGACGGCCGCGGACTCGCGCACGCGTGCTGTCGAGGCGCCCTCGGTCGGCACCGTCAGCGGCGTCACGGGGTACTCCCGCTCGCCGCGCAGACGGAGGGCCGTGCGGCTGGTGGCGATGACCGTCAGCCGCGCGCAGCCCTCGATCAGCTCCGCCACGACCGGCGCCGCCGCCACAACCTGCTCGAAGTTGTCCAGGACGAGCAGCGTGCGCCCGTCGCCGATGGCATCGGCGACGGAGGCGACGGCAGGCGACGCGTCGGTCGCCGCGACGTCCAGGGCCGAGGCGATCGTGTCCGCCAAGAGGTCCGGCTCGCGCAACGCCGCCAGCGAGACGTAGTACGTGCCGTCGGTGAATTCTGGTGTGAGCAGGCGCGCGGTCTCGATCGCCAGGCGTGTCTTGCCGATCCCACCGGCGCCGACGAGGGTGAGCAGCCGGACGTCACCGCGCCGCAGCTGGGCGACGATCTCGGCGACGTCGGCGGCGCGCCCGAACAACGGGGTGGCCGGCCGCGGCAGCGGTGCGGGTCGGGGTCGCCGGGCGGCTCCGCTGTCGCCGGCGGGTGCGTGGAACCGTTCGGTCAGCAGCACGATCAGGTCGTTCTTGAGCAGCTCCCCCAGGTCGGCGGCGGTGGCGAACGGCTTGTACGACAGGCCGGCGTCACGCACCCGCGCGAGGAAGCCCTGCAGCTGCGGCTCCCGGTCGACGTTCGCCTGGATGTAGACGAGGCGCGGCATGCCGGTGGAGAGGAGGAACTCGTCCTCGAGGCCCGAGACCTCCATGCCCGGTGCGGTCCACCCGTAGCGACGCGCGTAGATGGCGACGAAGACGTCGCTCTGTCCGACGTAGGCGCTGTAGAGCGCGCGGGGCGGGTGCGGGCGTGCGCCGGCCTCGAACATCACCGGCGTCAGGTTGAGCGTCTCGACCGAACGCCTGGCCGCCGCCCGCTCCTTGGTCAGGTCCAGCGTCGAGGAGATGAAGACGCGCAGCCGCTGGTCGGGGGTCAGGATCACACGGTCACACTAGAGGCGGCCGTACGACCGATCCAGAGGCCCGCAGGTGCCGGCCGGTGAGCGGGGAATCGCGCGCGGGCCGCGGGATTGCCCTGGCCTTCTGCTCCGACCCGTCGGTAGGCTGCGCGCATGACGGCGGTCGAGATGTTGCAGCAGCTGGTGCGCATGCGCACGGTCAACCCACCCGGCGACGAGGCGGGGGTCGCCAAGGAGGTGGGCGCCCACCTCGCCGGCGCGGGGCTCGAGACCCGTACGCTCGTCTCTCCCGGGGGGCGCGCAAACCTCGTCGCCCGCATCGACGGGCCGCGGGACCGCCCGGCACTGGTGCTGCTGTCCCACAGCGACGTGGTGCCGGTCGAGGAAGGCCACTGGCAGCGTGACCCCTTCGGCGCCGAGGACGTCGACGGCGTCATCTGGGGCCGTGGCGCCCTCGACATGAAGGGCATCACCGTGATGCACGCGGCGGCGGCCGCCGCGCTCGCGCAATCGACCCGGACCCCGACCCGCGAGCTGATCGTCGCCGTGGCCGCGGACGAGGAGGCAGGGGGCGACGAGGGTGCACGGTGGTTGCTCGACGAACACGCCGACCTGCTCGGGTTCGGCGACGGGCGGCCACCACCCGAGGTGCTCGGCGAAGGGGCCTACGGGGTCAGCGGCATGCTCGGCGCGCCAGTGGTGCCCATCGCCCTTGGCGAGAAGACCGCCGTGTGGTTCGAGGTCATCGCGTCGGGTGACTCGGGGCACGGTGCCCTCCCGCCCCAGGACCAGGCGGCCGTCAACCTGGCCGCGATCGTCACCGACATCGCCGGCTTCCGCACGCCACGCGTGCACCCCGTCATGCGCGAGCAGTTCTCCACGCTCGCGAAGGCGGCTTCCGGTCCGATGGCCGGCATCCTGCGGGCACTCGCGTCGCCGGTCAACCCCGCGGTGGTCCGCGCCGTCGCGTCGCGGATGCGCAAGGCTGGCGTGCTCGGCCTGCTGCTGTCGGACTCGATCACCCCGACGGTCATGGCGGCCGGGTACAAGTCGAACGTCGTGCCCGGTGAGGCCCGCGCCTCGTTCGACTGTCGGCTGCTGCCGGACACCGACGTCGACCGCTTCGTGTCGTCGCTCGACAGAAGGGCGCGGCGCCGCGGCGGACGCATCGCCGACGTCGTGCAGAAGGGCCACGGTCCGGTCAGCGGCAAGGGCCCGCTGTTCCCTGTCCTCGAGCAGGCCAGCCGGGAGATCGCCCCGGGCGCCATCCCGACCGTGTCCCTGACGCCTGGGATCACCGACGTGCGATTCTTCCGCGCGCGCGGAGCGACCGGGTACGGCTGGACACCGCTCGTGTTGACGCCCGAACTGCTCGCGACGGTGCACGGCGACGACGAGCGGGTGCCCGTCGACGGGTTCGAGCGGGCGGTCGCGGTGATGTCCGACGTGGTGCTCCGCGCCTGCACGTGACGGCGCGGAGCTCGGTGCGACTACTGGTCATCTCGCCGCACTGCGGACCTGGAAGCTGAACATCATCCCGGTCTCCATGTGCTCGGCGATGTGGCAGTGCGCCATCCAGACGCCCGGGTTCGACGCGTCCAGCAGGAGGTCGACGGTCTGACCCGTGCGGACGAGCACAGTGTCCTTCCAGACCAGGTTCGGCTCGGACACGCCGTCTCTGGACAGCACCAGGAAGCGTTCCCCGTGGACGTGGAACGGGTGGTGCATGGGGTGGTCGGACTCCATCTCGTTGACCAGCCGGATCTTCACCTGGTCGCCGGCGTCGAACCTCCAATCGATGGCTGCGTTCTCGCTGCCGGTGTCCCGGTCGATCAGCTTCCACCGCATGGTGGCCGGCGTGGTCGTCCGGTTCACCTCCGGCATCAGGTCCTCCCACTCGATGCCGTCCGCCATCGCCTCCGCGTGATCGTGGTGGTGTGCGGCTGGGCCACCGGCGGCGTCTAGGTCGGGGCGCGACGCCATCAGCTTCATCCCGCACTTGGGGCACTTGCCCGGCGCGTCCCGGACGATCTCCGGGTGCATGGGGCAGACGTAGACGACCGGGCCGCCGTCGTCGGGCTCCTCGAAGTCCATCTCCGCGACCAGCGCCAGGGTCTTGTCCGGTGGCGCGTCGATGAAGCGCGCGATGCGCTCCCGTTCGGCCATGAGGTCGGGGTCGACCCGCAGCACATCGAACGCGGCGGCGGGGGCCCGGACGTCACCAGCGTCGGCGGCGTCGACGTGGACCAGCGGGTACGCGCGTCCGGGCGTCAGGTGCTGCACGGTGACCGCCCCCGCCGCATCGAACCGCACGTCGACGATCGCTCGTTCGGACGGCGCGATCACGACATCGTCGATCCACTCCTCGCGCTCGTACCGACCCGAGTCGCCGCCGACGAGCTTCATCCGCGCGCCCGGGACCGCGACCTTGAACACCCGCGTGTTGGCCGTGTTCACGAGGTGGAGGCGCACGACGTCGCCGCGTTCCACCTCGAGGCGCTGCTCGGTCTCGCCGCCGACGAGCAGCACGTTGCCGAACCGACCCATGGCGGCGTACGTCGGCCCATGGGGATCGAACGGCGCGATCCTGCCGTCCTCGATCAGGATGTCGTCGAGCGTCAGGACGACGTCGCGGTCCGCGGCGGGCCAGTAGGAAGGATCCGTCGGCTCCACGATGATGCTGCCGTACAGGCCCATCTCCTGTGCGTAGTCCTCGCGGATGTGCGGGTGGTACCAGTAGAGTCCCGCGTCGGGGAACGTCAGGCGATGGGTGTACCGCCCACCGGGCGGGATCGGCGCCTGCGTCTCGTGCGGGACGCCGTCGTACCGGTTCTCCAGGCGCAGCCCGTGCCAGTGGACCGTCGTCTCCATGCCCGTCTCGTTGGTGACGTTCACCGTGATCTGCGACCCCTGCCGCACGCGCAGCGTAGGCCCCGGGATGGAGCCGCCGTAGGACAACATGGAGACCGTGCTGTCGCCGATCCGCTTCGCGACGGGATGGATGCGAAGGTCGAACGAGCCGCCCGGCGCCACCTCGGCGATGGTCGACGGGACGGCGTCCGGGAGGGTGGCTGTGTCGGCCGGGTCTGCTGTCCTGGTAGGGGAGGGGCGGGCGTCCGCCCTGGCGTCGTTGCTCATCACGTTGCTCCTGCGTGGAACGGTCTGTGGCCGCCATCACGCTGGATGGTGGCGATGTCCGGACGCTGTCCGGGTCGTGTCCGTGGCCAGCCCTCGCGCGTGGTCGACGGTCGCCGCGCCGTGTGCGCGCAGCGATACGGACGGCAGGTGATCCTCTCCGCGTCCACGGGCGGATGGTTCTCGTGGAGGGGTCCCTGTTCGTCTCGTTCAGGAGATGACGAGGGCGAGGACAACGGCGCCGATGAGCACGGTCTGCCCGCTGTGCACGGCGATTCCGATCCATGCGCTGCGGTAGCGCTTGGTCGGTGGGCGAGGTAGAACGTGTCCCGCCATCTTCTTGTGTACCTCTGCATACAGGAGTCCCGTCGTCCGGGACGCGACCGGTACGGATGTCGACAATGGGCACAGCACACGGCGGAAAGAAGATCCGGCGCACGGTCGCAGCGTCACTGTTGGGCCTGTTGACCGTGGCCGCAATGGCGGTCCTCGCCGTCACCGCGACAGGGCAGACGGTAGGCGTGGTGGAGCTATGGCTGGCGGGAGTGCTGTGGGTGGTGCTGACGGCTATGTGGTGGATTGCGCTGTCTTGGAGACGGCGTCGCGCCCAAGATGACATTTCGTCGCAGTGACCACGGACAAGTCGTCACGCGCGACGCCGCCGGGCGAAGAAGCTGGGCAGCGGGGTGTCAAGCAATCAACGTCGCGGCGGTTGGTGGCCAGCAGGTGGAAAGCCGCAGCGGCCGCGGCAGTCCTGTACGGCGCGGTCGCGGTGGCGCGCTTCGTGGACACATACGCCGGTGAGCCTGCGCAGGCGAAGGACTGTCCGCCGCTCCACGGTGGCGAGGCGGAACTGAGGGAGACAGACGCGACGGAGGTGTTGCCGGCTCCGAAGGCGCTGCCGGTAGCGCTCATCCAGCGGGGCGGAACCATCAATGACGCCAGCTGCCTGAATCGCACACCGGTCGCCGGTGTCGTCCGGCCCGAGAGCGTCCGCGAGTTGCGGGAGGTGCTCGCGTTTGCGGCCAGTGAAGGCCTTCAGGTCACGGCGGCGGGAGCTCGCCATTCCATGGGTGGCCAGGCCTTCACACCCCACGGCCTCGTGATCGACACGCGCGGCTTCGCCGACCTGTCGATCGACGAGGAGCGCCGCACGTTGACGGCGGGCGCTGGCGCGACATGGGCACAGGTGCTCCGCTTCCTCAATCCGCAGGGTCTGTCGGTCTCGTCGATGCAAGGGGTCGACATCCTCACGGTTGGTGGCTCGGTGGCGGTCAATGCGCATGGCACCGACCACCGCGCGGGCTCGATCGCATCGACGGTGCGGTCCCTGGATGTGATGCTCGCCGATGGCGAGCTGATCCATGTCGATCGCACGAGCGAACCGGAGCTGTTCCGCGCTGTCATCGGCGGGTACGGGCTGTTCGGCGTGATCGTCTCGGTCGAGCTCGACCTCGCGCCGAACGAGGTGTACGCCTTCGACCAGCGCCTGATCACCGCCGACCAGTTCCCCGCCATCTACGAGCGACAGCTCGCACCCGACCAGCGCGTGCATCTCGCCTACGCGCACCTGTCCACCGCTGCGGGAAGCCTGATGGACGAGGCCGTCCTCTACACCTACTCCACCACCGGTGTACGCGACGAGCATCCGCCCCCGCTCGGCGAGATCGGCTGGGTGCGCAGCAGCAGGTTCATGCTGAACCTGTCCAAGACGGGTCGTGTGGGACAGTGGCTGAAGTGGGCGGGGCAGAAGCATGTGCTGCCACGGTTCCGGCCGTGCCGTGAGTCACGCAACGAGGCGCTGGCCGAGTCCGAGGCGTGCCTGATCTCCCGCAACCAGGCGCTGTACACGAGCCTGGGTGCCCTCCGCAACAAGATCCCCGACGATACCGACATTCTCCAGGAGTACTTTCTCCCACGGGACCAGACGGTGGCATTCGTCGCAGCTGCGCGACAGGTGCTCCGCGATGAGGGTCTCGTGCTGGTCAACGCCTCGATACGCGTCGTCCATGCTGATGACATCATGCTCAGCTATGCGCCGACTGACCGCTTCGCCGTCGTGTTGTACGTCAACCAGAAGACGACACCCGAAGGCGACGAGAAGATGGCGGATGCGACCCGGCGACTCGTCGACCATGCGATCGACCGCGGAGGCACATTCTATCTTCCCTACCAGCTGCGCTATGACCAGCAGCAGCTCCGCCGGGCGTATCCCGACATCGAGACGTTCTTCGCGGTGAAGCGTCGATACGACCCCGACGAACGCTTCAGCAACCACCTGTACGAGCGTTACGCCGCGTCCCGATCGACTCGGCACGGCACCGGGCGGCTGGCGCTGCACGGACTCAACTCGTAGCCGGTAGGCGGGCCAGCGCCCGGCTACCTCCCCGGTGTGACCAGGCCATGCTCGTAGGCGTAGATGACGGCGGCGACCCGATCGGGCACTCTGAGCTTGTTCAGCGCATGCGCGACGTGGGTCTTGACCGTTGACGGCTCGACGTAGAGCGCCTGGGCGATCTGACTGTTCGATTGACCACGCACCAACAGGTCGAACACATCGCGTTCGCGGGCCGTGAGACGCTCCAGCTCGGGTGGCGGTGCGCCGGGGACGTCCGGCACGTCCGCGAACGCTTCGATGACCCGACGCGTGATCTCGGGCGTGAGGAGCCCCTCCCCGCGTGCGACGGTACGGACGGCCTCGACGAGCGCATCGCCGGGCGCGTGCTTCAACAGGAACCCCGCCGCGCCGGCGCGCAGCGCGGCGAACACGTACTCGTCCAGGTCGTAGGTCGTCAGCATCAACACCCGGCTGGGCAGCGGTGGGTCGAGCGCCGTCAGCTGGCGTGTCGCCTCGACCCCGTCCATTCCGGGCATGCGGACGTCCATCAGGACGACGTCGGGACGCAGACGGCGGGTCATCGCGACCGCCTCGCCGCCGTTGCGTGCCTCTCCGACGACCTGCAGATCTGTCTCGGTCTCCAGGATCATCCGCACGCCGGTGCGGACGAGATCCTGATCATCGGCCAGCAGCACCCGGATCGTCACCGCGCTCCTTCCCACCCACCAGCGGCAGAGTGGCCCGAACCGCGAACCCACCCTGCCCCGGTGACGTCATCAACGTACCGCCGAGCACATCCACACGTTCACGCATGCCGAGCAGTCCGAGGCCTCCACCCGCAGCTCCCTCAGCCACCGCGCCCGATCCGTTGTCGGTCACGACCACGTCGAGTCGATCCGGCGCGAAGCGAAGCACGACGGTCGACCGCGTCGCGTCCGCATGCTTCAGCGTGTTGGTCAGCGCCTCCTGGACGATCCGGTACGCAGCGAGCGCCACAGGTGAGCTCAGCGCACGCCGCTCGCCTTCGATGCGCAGTTCGACGGCCAGTCCCGCCTCAGCGACCTCGGCAACCAGGCGGTCGAGCCCGTCCAACGTCGGCTGCGGCGCAAGATCGCCGTCGGCGTCATCGACGCGCAGCGCCCGCAGGATCGCGGGCATCGTCGTCAACGCCCCTCGGACGGCATCCTCGGCCAGACCCAGCGAGGACTCGGCGCGATCGGTGTCGCGCGCCAACCACCGCCGCGCCGCACTCGTGTGGAGCGCGGCGATGCCGAGGTGGTGCGCGACCTGATCGTGCAACTCCCGCGCGATGCGACGCCGTTCCTCGAGCACCGCCCGCCGCGCCTTCTCGTCGCGGTCGGCCTCCACCTGCGCGGCGTACGCGACGAGCGTGTCGACGTAGTCGCGACGCATCCGGACGTACCGCCCGACACCCCACGCCACCGCGGTCAGCGCACCCATGGGACCCATCACGATCGCATCCGCTTGAGCTGCCGCGGCGACAGCAGCACTCACCACAGCCGCAGCGGCCAGGCCGACCAACCCTGCGATCGCTGTCCGCCGGCTGCCATGGGCTCCCAGTGCGTAGGCCGCTGCCGGTGGGCCGAGGAACGATGAGGCGTTGATGTCGCCCAGTCCCTCGGCGGTGAGCAGCGCGAGGAGCGTGACCGCGAACACGACGAGCGGATGGGTGCGTCGCCACCACAGCACGCCGGCCTGGAGGACCATCAGCACGACGGACGTGAGCGGGATGTCCGAAGGCGCCGCCCGCGTCGCGATGATGAGGATGGCGAGCCCGACGATCCCCGGCAGCGCCACAGCCGTGATGACGAGGGCGTCCACGACCCGTGGAGCGACGCGCAATCGACCGTGCTGCATGCCGCAACGGTACGACTCTCGTCAGTCCGTGGCCTCCACCGGCAGCCGAGATCGGCGTCCCCTCGAATGGCGAGACGGTGGCCTGCGAACCCACCACGCGCGACGACGGGAAGTTCATGACGGCGGTGGATGGCGCGAATCGGGTCTGCACCTAGCGTCTCGTCAGCACACCACGCCGCAGGAGCCACCCGCCATGACCGTGGACACCGCCCCAGTGGGGCACGTACTCGACGCCGACCGCCCCGTCGATGGCCAGCCCGTTGCCGCCGACCAACCGGCGGCGCACGACGCCATCCCGCGGTACCGCGCGCTCGCTGGACGGGCGCTGCGGTGGTCGCTGCTCGCACTCGCGGCCGCCATGCTCGTCCGCTTCATGTCACACGGCTGGCCGGAGATCCGCGCGTCGCTGTCGCTGTTGACGGTCCAGCGGATGCCACTGTTCGCTCTGGCCGTCGTCGCCGAGACGCTGTGGGTCTACGCGATGTCACAGGTCTACCGCAGCGCCCTGATGGCGTTCGGGGGCCGTGTCCGGCGACTGACGGCGGTACGGATCTCAATGGCGGCATTCACGCTCAGCAGAGTGCTTCCGGGCGGAGGCGCCGCAGGTGGCGCGGTTGCGGCGCGGGAGCTGATCGCGCTCGGCAACCCCGCGGTCGAGACGATCCTGTCCATGCTCGCGTCATGGTGGATCACGATGACAGGGCTGGCGGCGCTGTCCGTCGCGGGCATCGCGGCTTCGGTGTTCACGGACGTCCTCCCTGCTCACCACCTGATCGTGCCGGGGATCGCGCTGGCGATCTTCGTCGGCGGCGGTGTCGCGCTGACGCTTGTCGCCCGAAGTCCACGGTCCAGCAGGCGTCTGGCGGACGTCATCGCCCGAGCCGCCGCCCGGTTCGGCCCACAGGTTGCGGCCTCTGTCGTGGACGCCTCGGTCGGGTCCGCGACCCGGCGGGTCCGCCGGGGTGGCCTGTTCGCCGTGTTCGGCTGGGGCATGGTCGTCTGGATCACCGACGCGACCGCGCTGTGGCTCGCGCTGGCCGCGTTCGGTTGGCAAGTCGAGGTCGGAGTGCTGCTCGTCGCCTACGGCGTCGCGAACATGATCAGCGCGCTGCCCGAGCTCACTCCTGGGTGGCTCGGCGTCCTCGAGGCCTCGGTCGCCGTGACCCTGTCCACCTTCGGCGTACCCAACGGGGTCGCGGTCATCGCCGTCCTCGCGTACCGACTTGTGTCGTACTGGCTACCGACCGCTGCCGGCATCCCGGCTGCGGCCAGCGTCTTCGGCGGTCGCCCGCTGACACGGTGGCGGGCTCGTCGACCGGGTCACGCGCTGGGTTGATCCGCACGCGCAGCACTGCGGCGGCTGCCGCCGCTCACTGACCAAGGACCGTCACCATGGACACGACCGCATTCAGCGCAGCCCCGACCTGGGCCGATGACCGCGGGCGCGATGTGCCGACCACCCGCCCCGGACCGATCGCGCTCCTGGGAGGACACGAGCACCGCCGGGGGATGGAGGCGATCGAGCGCCTGCTGCTCGAGCAGGTCGGCGTGGCCGCGCCGACCGTGGCCATCGTCCCGGTCGCTGCGTCGGTTCGCCAGGTCGGGATGGTCGCGGCGCTCGCGCGCACCTACTGGACGAGCCTGGGCGCCGCGGTGCGCGTCGCACTGCCCGACGCCCACGGTTCGCACCAGGCCCTTGACGCCGTCGCCTGGGCGGACGTCATCGTTCTGCCCGGTGGTGTCCCCAACCGGTTGGTGGCCACGCTCGGCGCCTCACCGGTCTGGGATCTGATCCTCGACCGCTGGCGGTCCGGGGCGGCGCTGTCGGGGTCGTCGGCCGGGGCCATGAGCCTGTTCGCGTGGCGCCTCCGGCTGTATCCGCCGCATCCGCTCGACCTCATCCCGGGACTCGGCCCGTTCGACGGCTGGGTCGCCGCCCCCCACTTCAGCCGGTTCCGAGCGGAACGCTGGGCCGCTCCGCTCGCGCACCGGTTCGGCCACCTCGGCGTGCTCGGCCTCGACGAGGGTACGGCCGTCGTCGGTCGTGGACGACGGTTCAGGGTCGTTGGGCGTGGTGCACTCACACTCATCGAGGGCGGTACGGTGACCGTCCACCGTGCGAGCGCAACGGTCGCCCTCAACCTCAACACTCCCGATGTGATCGGTCAGCCACCGGTCCTGGTTCCGCCTGCGCCAGCGCTCGCGGCATGACGCGGACCCAGCGCCGCGGGCAGCGACCGCGCCGTCCAGGCGATGCGGGTCAGGCTGGCCAGGATGGCGGCGAGCAGCGGCCATGCAAGTGGCGGGGTGATGACCGACACGGTGGCCAGCATGGCGGCGTCGAGGGTGACCAGGACCACGCCGCCTGCCGCTCCCAGCCGGGTGCGCCGGTAGCTGTGGCGGCTGGTCGTCGCGGCGAGCAGGGCCACGATCACACCGCACAGCAGCACCCCGAACACGATTCGTAGCGGGTGCGGTAGCGGCCAGGTCCAGCCGCGACCTGCGATCAGCCCGGCGGCCCAGCATGCGCCCACCACCGGCCCGCTGGCCAGCAGTCGCAGCGCCATCCGACGAGCGGGTGCGTGTGTGACGAAGGCGTCGATGATCTGGTCGGGCGTACCGAACTCGGCGGTGGCGGCGTGGGCGGCGCTCGTGGGCGGCAGCCCGGTAGCCAGGTGGTGGTGCCAGGTTTCGGTGAGCCCGTCGGCCAGTTCGTCGACCGCGCCGCCCGGCAGGCGGCCGGCGAGTTGCGCGAGGTGCTCCTCGATCAGCTGGTGGCCGGCCATGGCTGCTCGAGCAGGGTCGTGATGGTCGCGGCGAACTCCCGCCAGGTGCTGCGGTCGGCTTGGAGGCGCCGTTCGCCGCGAGCGGTCAGCTGGTAGGTGCGGCGTCGTCGACCGTCGACCGTGGACCACGTACCGTTGATCAGGCCGGCTGCCTCCAGGCGGTGCAGGGCGGGGTAGATGGTGCCGGTTGGCAGCTCGAACTGGCCGCCGCTGGCCTCCCGCAACGCCTCCATGATCGCGTAGCCGTGCCGTGGCTCACCCGCCACGGCGGCCAGGAGCAGCGCGTCGAGGTGGCCCTTGAGCAGCTGCGTGTCGGACTCCATGGCGCAACCCTAGCGCCACATAGGTAGGAATGCTACTCTTCATTGATATGTAGCGAAGCTATCTATCATGAGGAGAGGCGGACGTGTTCGTTGCGCGGCTCGGGACGGTCGGCGCCGACGATCGCGCGCGGGTTGGTGGGAAGGGCGCGAACCTCGGCGAGCTGCGCCGGCTGGGCCAGCGGGTCCCGGATGGGTTCGTCGTCACGACCGACGCGTACGCCACGGTGCTCGAGCAGGCGGGCCCGGCGTTCCGGATCAGGACGCACGTCAACGACAGCGGACGCGTCGACGGCAGTGGGTGGGCTGCGATCCGATCGGACATCGCGAGCGTGGCGATGCCCGGCCCGGTGGCGTCTGCGATCGTCGAGGCGTACGTGGCACTCGGTGGCGGGCCCGTCGCCGTTCGTTCGAGCGCGACCGCCGAGGATCTGCCTGGCGCCGCGTTCGCGGGTCAGCACGACACGTTCCTCAACGTTATCGGCGCAGACGCGGTTCTCGACGCTGTCCGGCGGTGCTGGGCGTCGTTGTGGACCGACCGCGCGATCGCGTACCGTCGCCGACGCGGCATCAGCGCCGAGCACGTGCGGATGGCGGTCGTGGTGCAGGTGATGGTGCCGGCCGACAGCGCGGGCGTCATGTTCACGGCGAACCCTGTCACGGGGGCGCGCGATGAGATCGTCATCGACGCCAGCAGCGGCCTGGGCGAGGCGGTCGTCTCGGGGCTGGTCACCCCGGACCGCTACGTGCTGGATGGGCACGGTGAGGTCCGCGAGTGGAGCCAGGGGCGTCGCGAGGTGGTCGTTCGCGGTGCCCCTGGCGGGGGTGTCACGCACGACACGACGGAGATGGACGAGGCGCGGCGACTCCCGGGCGAGATCCTGCTCGAGCTCGCGGGCCTCGGTGTGAGCGTTGCCGACCGCTTCGGTCAGCCGCAGGACATCGAGTGGGCCAGCACCGGAGGGCGGGTGTGGCTGTTGCAGACGCGGCCGATGACCGCGCTGCCTCCGCCTCCGGTGCGCCTCACCCGCGTGCAGCGGCGCACCGGCCCACCGATCCTGGAGATGCTGCCCATCCGGCCCTACCCACTGGACATGAGCGCGTGGATCGAGCCTGGCCTGGGCCGGATGGTGTCGCGGATGCTGGACGAGATGGCCGGGCTGCGCGTCGATCTGGCCGAGACGTTGCCCGAGGACGACGGGGTCGTGGACCGCTTCGTGCCACCGGCGCCCCACCCCACGCTCCGCGTGCTGACCGCCCCCGCCCGCAACATCCGCCGGATCCGACGTCATGACCCTGCCGCCTGGCAAGCGGATCCGCGGTTCGCCGCGTTCGACCAGCAGGTCCACGCGCTCGCGGCACGCGCCCTGTCGACCATGTCCTGGGGCGAACTGTCCCGGCTGCCCCGCCGCGCGTTGGACGCCCTGCACATCACCACCGACCTGCGCGTCGACTACCTGCCCACCGCCGTCGCTGCCCTGCTGCGGCTGCGCCTGATCCTGACACTGCTCGGCCGGACCGGCCTGTTCCCCGAGCTGATCCTCGGCGCGCCGACCCGCACCACCGACGCCAACCGCGCATTGACCGCCCTGGCAAGCCGCGTCCGCCCGGACGACACGCTGCGCGCGCTGTTCGCCGACCTCGACGCGCACGACCTCGCGTGCCACCTCGCCGACGCGCCCGAGCTCCACGAGTTCCGCACCGCGCTGGACGCCTTCCTCGACGCCTACGGACACCGCGAGACCAGCAGCGTGCTGCTGGTCTCATCGCCCACCTGGAGCGACGACCCGGCGACGGTGCTCGGCGCCGTCAAGGCGCTCGTCGACCAGCCACGCCGACCCGTGGATGCAGGTCGTGGCGCGCGGGCCATGCGGCAGCTCCTGCACCATCCCGTCGTCCGCCTCACCCGGTCGCAGGCGCGCCTGACCCGCATGGTGCACGCCGCCCGGACAGGGATCGCCCTGCGCGAAGACACCCACTTCCACGCCACCCGGGTCCTGCCCATCGTGCGCGGCGCACTGCTGGAGATGGGCCGCAGACTCGCCGGCGACGCGATCCTGGCCGACCAGGGTGACGTGTTCCACCTGCGGCTCGACGAACTCGAAAGACTTCCGGACCCCGCGATGGCGCCCGACGCCGACGCGGCACGCATCCGTCGCGCGGTGCGCGCCCGCGCCGCCAGACGCGAACAGTTGTCCGGCGCCCCGTTGATCTCGCCGGCCGTGCTGTTCCCTGACTCACCGGGTGACACCGATGCGCTCGTGGTCGGCGTCGCCGTGGGCGGCGGGCAGGCCACCGGACCCGTGCGCGTCATTCGTCAGCCGGCGGAGTTCGGGACGCTGCGCAGCGGCGACGTCCTCGTCTGTCCCTACACGAACCCGTCGTGGACGTCGCTGTTCCAGCGTGCGGCGGCGGTCGTCGTCGACACCGGCGGACCGACCTCCCACGCCGCCATCGTCGCCCGCGAATACGGCATCCCCGCGGTCATGGGCACAGGCACAGCAACCACGTCGCTCATCGACGGACAGGTGGTCACCGTCGACGGCGACCATGGCCACGTCACCGCCGCCGCGGGAACGACCACGCCCGTCACCCCAAGCGCACCCCGGCGATAGGGCTCGCCTCGAGCGGTCGCAGTCACCAACGTGACCGCGTCCTGCCGAACGACCCGCCGCGTGCGGGACCGGTCGGGACTGTCGACGCTGCCTGCTGAGGCCGTCTGACCTGGCCGACCGGCTCGCGGGTCGCGAATGTGGCGGCCACACGGTCGGGTCTGTGGCGTGTGACAAGGAGGGTGGCCGTGGCATCGGTCTCCGAGGGGTTGCTGCTCACGGTCGCGCAGATCGCGGCCACGCTGATCGGGCTGCTGCTGGTCGGCATGTTCTTCTACATCGAGACCGGGTTCCGGCGGCTGACCAGCCTGCAGGTGGAGGCTGGCGCGTTCCTGCGGGCGGCCACCAAGCTGGTGCTGTTGCTGTACGCGCTGGTGCTCGCGGTCTCGCTCGCGCTGGTCGCGTTCGACCCGCTCGTCGTCTCTGTGCTGTATGTGCTGTTGAGCGTGGCGGTGGTCGCCGCGCTGGCCGAGACGACCGTGCGTGCCCGACAGCTGCCAAAGGCGGTGCGGCGGCGGCACGCGGCCGCCTGGCGGGTGTGGCCGCCTACCATCACCGTGTTGGCGCTGCCCGCACTCACCGGAGGCTGGCCACTGGCCGCACCAGCGTTGACCGACGCGGTGTTCCTCGTCGGTGCGGTGGCGTTCTTCCTCACCGGCGGCCTGCTGCTGTTCGCCTTCGACCTGGCCGGCGTCGAACGCCTCGCCGCCGAAGACCCCCAGCACAGCCAGGCGGTGAGCAACGCTGCCCGCGCGCGGGCAGACGTCCCAACCTGAGGGGAGGCGCGATGTGGACGTTCACTAACGTGGTGGCGCTCGGCCTGTTCCTGTTCGGCACGACGTTCTTGTGGATGACACCTGCCATGGCCGGCACGACGCCGCCGCCGACCGGGACCGCGTGGACCCTGACGAACGTCCTGTGCTTTGCCGCGGTGATCGGCTTCACGCTCGCGGCATGGGCGGTGTACAGGCAGTACTCGTGGTGGGACACGGCCGCGCTGGTGTCCGGCGTCGTCGGGCTGGTCGCCGTCGTCCCGTTCGTCGTCGGGCAGAGCCAGCTCGATGTCGGGTTCGGCGACCTGGGCGTGCAGATCAACCTGTGGCTGCACGTCCTGGGCAGCGCGGCGGTGACCGCGATCGTGCTGCTGCCTGCCGTGCATGACTGGGTCGCACGGCGCCTGTGACACCACCCGTTGGACTCGCTTGGACTCGATCAGGGTCTGTGGCACCCCGCACGCGGAGGCCAGAGCTCGTGATCGGTGGAGCGACCGGGAGCGATGAGGACCGGCCTGACGAGGGCCTTCGAAACGGTGGTCGCTCCCGCGGGGGGCCAGGACTCGCGGACGAGCATGGCCGCGTGGCATCAGCGGCAAGTCCGCCACCCCGAAGAGCAGCAGTGAGGCCATCGTGCTGGGGTGACGCCACGAGGGCGCGACCGTACCCGCGTGATCAGCCGGGTGCTCCCGTCGGGCTGGCGGCGTCGGCGACGGTGGCCGTGCGGCGAGCGGGCCGAACCGCAGCACCCACGGGGGCATCTCATCCGACAGGCGGGGCATGACGACGCTGGGGTGGACCGCGACGGTGGTGATCCCGCGGGCTGGTAGCGGGTGCGCCGCACATCGGCGCGCCGGCTACGCAGCAGTGGGAGACCCGTGTCGTCGGCTTCCTCGACCGCACGCTGCGATGAATGGCCCGCGGATGCGGGGACCTTCGAGGGCTGAGCGAAGACCTTCAGCCCTTGGCGGTGCCCCGGGCTGGCGGGGAGCCTTGACCGGGTCGAGAGCAGAAGGAGGGGGACGTCATGTCTGCCGCGCCTCCCGTCGTCGGTCGTCGGTCGCCAACCATGACGGGTCGATCGACCAACCGCGGTCTGCGGTTCAGGTCGCTGGGCGCGTTGTTCGCGCTCGCGTTCGGCCTCGGCTGGGGGACCATGGCGGCCGTGGCGGTGTGCATCGACCAGATCGAGG
>DASUUK010000047.1 GCA_036374135.1 Euzebyales bacterium | reverse complement strand
CACATCGATGCGGTCGGGTTCGGTGAGCCGGTAGAACACGGCGTACGGGAACCGTCGCAGCAGCGCCCGCCGGATCGACTCGTATCCCTCGACGACCGGAGCGCTGCGGGGGAAGGCCTCCAAGAGCGCGAACAGCCGATCCAGATCCTCCACCAACTGCTCGTCGAGTCGTCGGTCCGCATCCGCGTAGCGGTCGCGCGCAGCGCGGATGTCGTCGACCGCTGCCGGCCGAACAAGCAGTTTCACTCAGTGGGCCACTGCTCACCGCGGACGTCATCCCACGACCGTCCGGACTCGGGATGCTCGCGCAGATCAGCCAGCGCGTGGTCGAGGATGCGGCGCTCGTCGTCCGTAGGGACGTACACCGGCTCGCCGAAGTGCGTCCGCAGCGCCTCCTGGATGACCTCGGACCGTGACCGGTGTTCGATCTTGCGTGCCCGCTCGACCATGTCGAACAGCTCCTCGGGCAGCGTCACGGCAACCTTCTTGACGACCATAGGCAGCAGCACCTCCGTCGGTGTGACAACATCATACCGGAAGCCCGTTCGCCACGTACCGCCGGATCCATGGACGGCCGCGGCGGCGCAGAAGTCGATTCCGAGCCCGTCGCGCACCCACCGCTGTTGGCATTGATCTGTTAGTACCGGCCTCGAGAACACGTCCATGCCATAGAGGGCCAATGCGTCCGCCGGGGTCCATCACGTCCGTGATCGGCGTGAATACGTCGGTTCAGGTACGCAGCCGGTCACCGACGTTCGTCGCGTTGGGTCCAGGAACGGGTCCAAAGCCTGCACGCACGCCGCCGCACGCCCCTTGAAGGCAACTGGCCTCGGGACGCGCACTGCAACCTGAGCTGCCCAGCCGTGCGCGGAGGCGCCGAGCGGCGAGCGACGCCTCCACCGCTCAGGGTGCTCGGCATGCGGCCACGTTCAGGAGGCTCACCGCGGTCGACCGTACGGGTGTTTAGTTCAACGAACACGGTAGTTTGTCGCCTCGAACATCTGACCCCGGGGGCGACCTCGCCGCAACGGAGGACCCGCCACGGGCATAGACGCCACCATCACCCTGCTCGTCCTGACCGGCCTGCTCGGCCTGCTGATCGCTGGCCGGGTCTCGCCGTCCGGCGGCATCATGGGCGCCGCGGTCGTGCTCCTGCTGACCGGCGTCATCACGCCAGAGGAGGCGTTCGCCGGGTTCTCCAACGACGCGGTCGCGACAATCGCGGCCTTGTACGTGGTTGGGCACGTAGTCGAGCGCACCGGCCTGCTCGACGCGGGCATCGTACGGATCCTGACCACCGACGAGAGCGAACGCCGCACGCTGGTGCGCCTGCTGGTGCCCATCGCTGCGGCCTCGGCGTTCCTCAACAACACCCCGATCGTCGCGGCGACCGCGCCAGTGGTCTACAGCCGCGCCGCGACGCGAGGGCGGTCCGCGTCGCGCTACCTCATGCCGTTGTCGTACGCGACCATCCTTGGCGGCGTGGTCACGACGATCGGCACGTCGACCAACCTCGTGGTGTCCGGCCTGCTGGTCGAACGTCGGCTCCCGGCCTTCGGCCTGTTCACGATGACCCCGATCGGCCTGCCATTGGCCGTCGCCGACGTCGCGCTGCTGATCCTGACCGCGCCTCGGCTGCTACCCGACCGGCCGACACCCGGCTCCGCGCTCGTCCCGCTGCCGCGGCAGTACGCGGCCAGCTTCGCGGTCCGCCCCCGTGGACCGATCGACGGCGCGAGCGTCGGCGAGGCGGGACTGCGCCACCTGCCCGGTGGGTTCCTCGCGGCCGTCGAGCGGGACGGTCGCCTCCGCGTCGCCGGCGGCGGCGATCCGCTTCGGGGCCACGACATCATCACCCTCGTCGGCGTGGGCGCACAACTGGCCGCACTGCTGGACCATCCGGGCCTCGAGGCCGTCGAGCGCCGGCACGTGCCGGAGTTCGCGCCAGGCACCGGCCAGCTCGTCGAGGTGGTCGTGGGCGCCGAGTCGCCGTTGGCCGGCCGCAGCCTCGCGGACGCCGGCTTCCGCGGTCGCTACGCCGCCGCGGTCCTGTCGATCCATCGCGACGGTCGCCCCGTCGAGGGCAAGCTCGGCACGGTGACGCTGCGCGCGGGCGACGCCCTGCTCGTGTTCAGCGACGGCGAGTTCGTGACGCGCTGGCGCGACCGCGACGACTTCGCGCTGCTGGCGCCACTGCGCGCGGATGGTGCCCGCGACGGCGCCGGGCGTGGCCGCCTGACCGGCGCGGTCGTCGGCGTCATGATCGCCGCTGCCGCCGCGGGACTCGTGCCGATCCTGCATGCGGCGCTGGCCGCGGTCCTGCTGCTCGTGGTCACCCGAACCATCACAGTTCCCGAGGCCCGCGACGCCGTCGACCTCGACGTGCTGCTCGTCGTCGCCGGGTCGTTCGCGCTCGGCGCTGCCATGGACAGCTCTGGCCTTGCCGACCAGGTCGCCGCGCTCGTCGCGACGGCCGCACAGGTCGGTGGCCGCACCGGCGGGGTCGTCGCGGTGATCGCCGGCACCATGCTGCTGACCGAACCGCTGAGCAACGCCGCGGCCGCCGCGCTCATGCTGCCAGTCGCGCTGGCCACCGCCGCGCAGCTCGACGGCGATCCGATCGTGTTCGCGATCGGTGTCGCGATCGCGGCGTCAGCATCGTTCCTGACTCCGATCGGGTACCAGACCAACACGATGGTCTACGGACTCGGTGGGTATCGCTTCTCCGACTACACCCGCGTCGGCATCCCGCTGACCGCGCTGTCGCTGGCAGTCGTATCCATCGGTGTGCAGCTGCTCGCCTGGTGAAACCCGCCGTCGGAACTCAAGCCCCAGCTCACGCCAGGCCGGTCACGAGCAGACCGGCGGTCAGCACAGCGACAGCGATGCGGTACCACCCGAACACCCCGAGGCCGCGCCGGGTCACGTAGCTGACCATCCAACGCATCGCCAAGACCGACGCGACGAACGCCACCACCAGCCCACAGAGCGGCGCAGCGACGCCGAACGCGTCGACGATCCCGACGCCGGACGACGCCGCGGCGTACAGCGTCGCGCCGCCGAGCGTCACGAAGCCCAGCAGGAAGCTGAACTCGACCGCCGCCGGCATGCTCAGGCCCAGCACGACCGCAGCGAGGATGGTGACGAGGCTGCGACTGACGCCCGGCCACAGCGCCAGCACCTGGGCGCAGCCGATGACCAACGCGCCCAGCGGGCTGAGCTCGACCAGCGGCGCACCATCGGTCGGCCGCAGGCCACGCCGGCAGTGGACGAGTGCCAGGATCATGCAGCCTCCGGCGAACCAGGCGACGACGACGGGCCACGGTCCAAACAACCAGGTCGTGATGGCGTCGTCGAGCGCCAGCCCCACGACCGCGGCCGGTGCGGTCGCCAAGATCAGCGCGAGCAGCGTCCGCCGCCCCTGCGGATCGCGCCCGCGGAGCCCGGCGACCATCCCGGCAAACCGCGTCCGGTACAGCGACACGACCGCCATGATCGCGCCCGCCTGGATCACGATGGCATAGGTGACGGCAGCATCGCCGTTGATTCCCAGCAGACCCTGGGTGACCGTCAGGTGTCCCGTCGAGCTGATCGGCAGCCACTCCGTGAGTCCCTCGACGAGACCGAGAAGTACCGCTTCCCACACACTCAAGGGGCTCTCCCAGACGGGCCAGCTGCTACTGGCCTGGTCTCTGCAGCAGACGGATCACGCCGTACACCGCGAGCGCCGCGAGGACGCCCGCGACGACGACGGATGCGTGCCCCACGGTCTCGCTGACCAGCGCCCAACTGCGGCCGAGCAGCCAGCCGGCGGCGATGAGCACGGCGTTCCACAGCAACGACCCGGCTGCCGTGAGCAGGGTGAACCGCCCCATCGGCATCTCCGACATCCCCGCCGGCACGGAGACGACGCTGCGCACCAGCGGCACCATCCGCCCCCAGAACACCAGGCTGGGGCCGTGCCGGTCGAACCATGCGTCCGCGCGATCTAGATCCGCGGCAGGCAGGCGGACGACATGGCGGAACCGGTAGGCCGCCGGGCGTGCCCCCCATCGCCCGACGCCGTACAACATCCACGCGCCGACGACCGAACCTGAGGTCGCCGCACCCAGCGCGACGACGGGCGACATCGTGCCCCGGTCGACCGCGAACCCAGCGAGCGGAAGCACGATCTCCGACGGTATGGGCGGGAACAGGTTCTCGACGAGCATGACCGCCGCCAGCGGCCAGGCGCCTCCCGCAGCCACGATCCGCACGGCCTGGTCGACTGCGGCGGCCAGCACCGTCATCCCGCAGAGGACGAAGTGACGACGTCCTGCGGCACGGCCAGCGACGCACCCCCACGCTTGGAGTAGGCGATGGACGCTGCGAGGACGAGCGTGGCGGCCAGAGCGATCGCGTAGCGCAAGGGGTCGGCGCGCAGCGCGAGCACCGACGGCAGGATCAGCAGCGAGACCAGGTTCATGACCTTGATCAGCGGGTTCAGCGCCGGCCCGGCCGTGTCCTTGAACGGATCACCGATCGTGTCGCCGATCACGGCGGCGCGGTGCGCCTCGGAGCCCTTGCCGCCGTGGTGGCCGTCCTCGATGTACTTCTTCGCGTTGTCCCACGCCCCGCCCGCGTTCGACAGGAAGTTGGCCATCAGCTGCCCGACGAGGATGACGGCGGCGAGGAAGGCGCCGAGCGCCGCATAGCCGACGCCGAACCCGATGATCACCGGCGTGAGCACCGCCAGCAGGGCCGGTGTGGTGAGCTCCCGCAGAGACGCACGGGTGCAGATGTCGATGACCGGGCCGTAGTCGGGACGGTCGATGCCCTCCATGATCCTCTTGGTCGCGAACTGGTGACGGACCTCGGCGACCACGATGGCCGCGGTGCGGCCGACGGCGCGGATCGCCAGCGCGCTGAACAGGAACACGACCGCGCCGCCGATGAGCAGGCCGATGAACGTCGTGGGGTCGGCGACGTTGATCTGGGTGGCGGGGTCGGCGAACAGCTCGGAGCCGACGGCCTCGAGGCGCAGCTCCGCTCCGATGGTCTCGACGTAGCTCGCGAACAGCGCCACCGCGGCGATCACCGCGGACCCGATCGCGAACCCCTTCGTGACGGCCTTGGTTGTGTTGCCGGCCGCGTCCAGGGCCACCATGATGCGCGCGGCGTCGCCGTCGAACTCACCGGACATCTCGGCGATGCCGGCGGCGTTGTCGGCGACAGGACCGAACGTGTCCTCGGACACCACGACGCCGGTGGTGGCGAGCATGCCCATGCCGCACAGGGCGACGAGGTACAGCGCGTACTGCAGGTTCCCGTCGCCGAGCACCACCGCGACCGCCAGCGCGCCGGCGATCGCCACGATCGCCCACACGCTCGACTCCATGCCCGAGCTGACGCCCGACAGCACGGTCGTGGCGGGTCCCGTGCGGGCGGCGTCGGCGATCTCACGGACGGGTGCCGTCTCGGTGGACGTGTAGTACTCGGTCAGCCGGCTCGCGACCTGGGCGAGCACGAGCCCGACGACGACGGCCCAGAACACGTCGAGGTTGCCGACGTAGAACTGTGCGACGACGAAGGTGCCCACGACGGTCAGCACGCCGGCGGTGGCAAAGCCGCGGTTGATCGGGGTCAGCGGGCTGAGGTCGTGGTTGGTGGCGCGCACGGCGTACACCCCGGCGATCGAGGCCAGCACGCCGATCGCGCGCACGATGACCGGGAAGATCAGGCCGAGCGCGGGGTCCAGCCCGATCGACCGGAACGCCGCGACGCCCAGGATGATCGACGCAACCAGCGTGACCTCATAGCTCTCGAACAGGTCGGCGGCCATCCCGGCGCAGTCACCGACGTTGTCCCCAACGTTGTCGGCGATCGTCGCCGGGTTGCGGGGATCGTCCTCGGGGATGCCCGCCTCGACCTTGCCGACGAGGTCCGCGCCGACGTCGGCAGCCTTGGTGAAGATGCCACCGCCGACCCGTAGGAACAACGCCAGCAGCGACCCCCCGAAGCCGAAGCCCACCAGGATGGTCGACGCAGTGTTCGTGAACGCCAGGATGATCAGCGTCGCCCCCAGCAGGCCCAGCCCAACGGTGAACATCCCCGCCACTCCGCCGGTGCGGAACGCCACGCGCAGCGCGGCGGGCAGCGAACCCGATCGCGCCGCGGCCGCCGTCCGTACGTTGCCGCGCACCGCCAGGCTCATGCCGATGAACCCGGTCAGGCCGGACAGAGCGCAGCCGGCGAGGAAGGCCACGGTCCGCCAGATGCCCGACTGCGCCACGGACAGCGCCTCGGTCCCGTCGGGCCGCAGGACCGCGGTCGACGACGCGAACACGATGACGACCAGCGGGACCAGGATCAGCGCGATCGTGCGGAACTGGCGCCGCAGGTAGGCCATCGCGCCCTCCCGGATCGCGTCGGCGATCTCGCGCATCCTCGGCGTGCCCGTATCGGCCGCCATGACCGTCCGCATGAGGGCGAGACCGACGCCGATCGCGGCGAGCGCGGTCACGACGGCGAACCACAGCCAGGCGCGTTCTCCCGCGCCGAGCTGGAAGGACTGGTAGCCACCCTCGGCGGCCAGGACGACGGGCATGGTCGGGTCTCCCTCGATGTGGAACGACGGGCAGCCGTGATACCGCCCCATCAAAGATGGGTTTTAGTATGCCCGAAGAAGCAAGTTCCCGCTCGTGAACAATCAGCGGGTAACGAGTGGTCCCGAGTCTTCGTCCACGCGGACGAAGATCTGCCGCGCCAGGTTGTTGCCGATCGTGCGGTCCTCACCGCTGACCGAGATCACGACCGGACCGCCGAACGGGTGATGCTCGCGCACCGCGATGCGCACGCCGGGACGGATGCCCAGCGTCTCGAGGAAGTCGCTCACCTCGCGGTCGGTCGCACCGGGCAGCGCGACCTCGGCGGTCACGCCAGCCTCGACCTCGTCCAGCGTCGGCAGCACCGGGACGTCGGTCGAGTCCGCCGCGGGGATGGCAAACCCGTGCGGACACGTCGACGGCCGGTCGAGTGCCACGAAGATGCGCGCGATCACCTCGTCCGGGACGTCGTGCTCGAACGTGACCGCCAGCCGGTCGGCGTCCTCCCACGGGTAGCCGAGCATGTCCGACAGGAAGCGCTCGACGATCCGGTGCCGCCGGATCGCCGACGTCGCGACGGCCCGACCCTCTTCGGTGAGCTCGACGCCCTGGTAGGGCGCATAGGACGCCAGCCCACGCTCGGCGAGACGCTGCACCCTGGCCGTCGCCGACGCCGGCGCCACCGACAACGCGGCGGCGAGGTCACCGGTGCGCGCCGTGCCGCCGTCGGACACAAGTCGATAGATCGCCTTCGCCGTTTCCCGCTCGGTCGCGCTCAGCCTGTCCATGGGACCTACCGTACGACCCGGCGCGTCCTCGTTGCGCCACGCTCGCTCAGCCAGCCAGGCCATACGAGGCACACGGCAGAATCGATAGGGTGCGGCTCTTCTCAAGGGACTCTTGACGTGACCATGGCGGTCTTGGACGGGCGGTTGAGTCGCCAGTAGGCGGGGGTCAAGAGCTGTGGCACCTCCCACACTTGGTGGCTGTCGGCTTCCAGTCTGTTAGTGCTTCACAAACAGACTGGAAGGTGGCAGGATGACCGTCGTGGCTGGACGTGCCGAAGACCCTCGGGTG